>NZ_JBBIAR010000002.1:0-250143 GCF_054185165.1 Bradyrhizobium sp. UFLA05-109
CGGCGTACGACACGCCGTCCGATATGTTTCGCTTCATCCTCGGCCTGACCGTCGGTGGCTTCGTTGCCGTCCAGATCTTCCTCTATCCGAAGAACCCGGCCGAGATGCGCAAATGGGTTCCGATCGGCCTTGCCGTGCTGCCGCTCGCGCTGCTGTGCGCAGCCGTCATCTGGTAGGCGTTCCCCTTCGTCCGCTTCCCGTTTGCCTCCGCTCATTTGGCCTCGCTCACCCGAACGGTCGCATTGGAGGCGTCCGCCATCACGCAGTCGCGCCAGACCGGAGTCGTGCATTGTGCCGGCCAGCTGCCGCCGAGCGCCATGAACAGGCCGGCGGTGTCCGAGAGGCGCGTCGCTTGTGCCTGAACGCGGGCGACCGCGGCTGTCAGATAGACTTGCTGGGCATTGAGCACGACCACCTGATTGACCTGCCCGAGAACGAGCTGCTTCTGAATGATGTCGAGACTTGCCTTCGCGGCGAGTTCGGCCTTGACCGCAGCCTGCACGGCACGCGCATCGGCCTGTAGACTGCGCAAAGCGTCGGCGACGTTCTGCATCGCCGTGACGACGGCCTGGCGATAGAGTCCGTCCGCCTGGTCCACCGCGGCCTCTGCGGCCTTCTGCTTGTGGTAAAGCGTCAGTCCATCGAAAAGCGGCTGGGTCACACTCGCCGCGATGACATAGAAGCTGGTCCCTGGCGTGAACAACTCGGCCAGGCTGAAGCCGGTGGCTCCTGCATTTCCGGTAATCGTCACGTTGGGCAGCCGCGCCGCGATCGACACACCGACCAGGGCGTTCGTCGAGTGCAGCAGCGCCTCGGCAGCCCTGACGTCCGGACGTTGGCTTACCACCTTGCTCGGGAGGCTCACCGGCAGATTTGCGGGTAGCGTCAGCCCGTCGAGCGTAAACTTTTGCAGGATTTCGTCCGCGGAGAATTGCCCGGCAAGCGCGGTCAGGAGGTCGCGCTGAATGGCGAGCTGCTTTTCGAGCGGCGGCAGGAGCTGCTCGGACTGGGCCAGCGCGGCCTCCTGCGCCAGCACGTCGACCTGGGAGGCACTGCCCGCGTTGAACTGGTTCTTCACGATCTCCAGGATGCCGCGCTCAATCTTCACAACGCGCTGGATCGCGGCAATCTGGCCGCGAAGTGATGCTTCCTGGATCGCCGCGGTGACGACGTTGGCAGTCAGCGTGAGGTAGGCCGCCTCGAGCTGGAACAGTTGCTGCTCGGATATTGCATCGAGACTCTCGACGGCGCGAATATTCTGGCCCCAGATATCCGGCACGAAACTGACGTTCAATTGCGCGGTATGGAGCGAAAATACCGACGGGGACTGGCCACCTGGACCCGAACTCGAGGCGCCGGATATCTGCTGCTCGGAGGGCGTGTAATTTGCGCCGATCTGCGGGAAGTAAAGCCCGCGCTGGGCCAACGCGTTGTATTGCGCGATTCTGATTGATGCCTCGGCCGACTGCAGGGTGGGGTTGTGCTCGACTGAGAGCCGGATCAATTCGTTCAGGGGCTTGGATCGGAACGCCGCCCACCAACGGATCGGAATATCCGCTCCATCCACGAAACGCTGCCGCGGCACGCGCGGCCCGTCGGACTCGCTGCGCGGCGAAGCCGTCGGCTCCGGCGTGTAGCGGGTGACGTCGGGTGCCGGGGGCGGGGCGAAATTCGGGCCCACGGCGCAGCTCGCAAGCCAGAGGCTTGCGCCGCCGGTGGCGAGCCCTCGGGCGAGGCGGATCATGGCTGTTGCGCTGCGCATTCTCCTCGCCTTCCTAATGGGCCACTTCTGGCGGCGAGGGGGCCGCGTTGTCCTGTTCGGACGGCGCTCGCTCCCGCGACAGGAATATCTTGCGCAGGGCCGGCGCGACCACGAGGAGCAGCAGCGGGCCGATGAACATGCCGCCGACCACGACGGTGGCAAGCGGCCGCTGCACCTGGCTGCCGATGCCGTGCGACAGCGCCGCCGGGAACAGGCCGACGCCGGCCGACAGCGCGGTCATCAGCATCGGCCGCATGCGCTGCTCGGCGCCGTTGAACACGGCTTCGGCGATGCCGAGACCCGAGGCGCGCAACTCGCGGAAATAAGTGATGTTGAGGATACCATCCATCACCGCGACGCCGAACAGCGAGATGAAGCCGATCGCGGCCGAGATGCTGAAATCGAGATCGGCGAGATAAAGGGCGATCAGGCCGCCGCCGACCGCGAAGGGAATGCCGGCGAGCGCCAGCAGGCTGTCGCGCACCGAGTTGAACAGGCTGTAGAGCAGGACGAAGATCAGCAGCAAGGTCACCGGCAGCACGATCATGAGACGGGCCTTCGCCGCCTCGAGATTGTCGAACTCGCCGGACCAGATGATGCGGTAGCCGGTCGGAAGCTGCACCGCCTCGGCAACGCGCGCCTGCGCCTCTGCGACCGTGGAGCCGAGATCGCGGCCGCGCACGCTGAACTTGATCGGGATGTAGCGCTGGCTTTTCTCGCGGTAGATGAACAGTGCACCGGTATCGAGCGAGATGTCGGCAAGCTCGCTCAGGGGAATGTAGGCATTGGTGCCGGACGGCGTCTGGTAGGCAACCTTCAGGCTGCGGATCTCGTCGATGTTCTGGCGGAATTTGGGGTCGAGGCGCACTGCGACGCCAAAGGTGCGGTCGGCCTCCAGCACGTTGGTGGCGACGCTGCCGCCGAGCGCGGCCTGAACCACGGTGGTGACGTCGCCCGTGTTCAGCCCGTAGCGGGCCGTCTTCTCGCGATTGACCCTGATGTTGAGGTTGGGCTGGCCGACCAGATGGAAGATGCCGAGATCGGCGACGCCGTTGACGTTGCGCATCACGTCCATCACCTTGGCCGCGGTCTGTTCCAGCACGTCGAGATTGGGGCCGATGACCTTGACCGAATTGGCCCCCTTCACGCCGGACAGGGCTTCTTCGACATTGTCCTGGATGTACTGGGAGAAGTTGAAGGTGATCCCGGGCAGCTCCTCGTCGAACTCCTGCTGCAACTCCTCGGTCAGCTTCTCCTTGGTCAATCCGGGCGGCCATTCGTCGAACGGCTTGATCGGTGCGAACAGCTCGACATTGGAGAAGGGCGATGCGTCGCTGCCATTGTCGGGCCGGCCGTGCTGCGAGACGACGGTGACGATCTCGGGATGGCGCAGCAGGATCTCGCGCATCTTGCGCGTTGCCTCGGTGCCGGCGTCGAGCGAGATGGTCGGCGGCATCGCGGCGCGGATCCAGAAATTGCCTTCCTCGAGCGCGGGCAGGAACTCGCTGCCGAGCCGGCTTGCCGCAAGCCCCGAGAGGGCGAGGAAGATGACGCCCGCGGTCACCGCGAGCCTGACGCTGCCGAGCGCCCAGCGCAGTACCGGCGTGTAGACCTTGCGCAGGCCGCGCACGATGACGGTCTCGGTCTCCTCGATGTGCTCGGGCAGCAGCAGCGAGGCGAGCACGGGCGTTACCGTGAAGGTCGCGAGCAGCGCGCCTGCGAGCGCGTAGCCATAGGTGCGCGCCATCGGCCCGAAGATCTGGCCTTCGACACCCTGCATCGTGAATAGCGGCACGAAGGCCGTCACCGTAATCGCGGCGGTGAAGAACACGGCCTTGTCGACCTGCAGTGCGCTGACGAAGATCATCCTTAAGCGCTCGGTCCAGCGGACCGTGGTCGGCTGGCCGTGAGCCGGTGCGGTCGGATCGGGACCCCAAAAGCCTTCGGCCAGATTCTGGAGCACGCGGGCGCGACTCTCGGGGTTCGATTGGAAATTGCGGAAGATGTTCTCCATCATGATGACGGCGGAATCGACGATGATGCCGAAATCGACCGCGCCGAGCGACAGGAGATTGGCGTCCTCGCCCTGCAGCACCAGGATGATGATGGCGAAGAACAGCGCGAACGGAATGTTGGCGGCCACGATCATCGCGCTGCGCAGATTGCCGAGGAAAACCCACTGGATCACGAACACCAGGAGGCAGCCGAACACCAGGTTGTGCAGCACAGTGTGTGTCGTGACCCCAACCAGCGTGCTGCGGTCGTAATACGGCACGATCTTGACGCCCGGCGGCAGGGTGCCGTCGCTGTTGATCTTGGCAACCTCGTCCTGGACCTTCGGGATGATGTCGTTGGTGTGCTGGGTCCGTCCCATCACGACGATCGCGGCGGTGATGTCGTCTTCCTTGTCCTTGCCGGCGATGCCGAGCCGCGGCACGTAGCCGATCGAGACCTTGGCGACGTCCTTGATCTGGATCGGAAGCCCGTTCTGCTGGGTGAGGACGATGTTCTCGATGTCGCTGACCCGGTAGCCCTTGGTGACGTCGTCGGCGCCCCCGGAATCGATCAGGCCGATGCCGCGGATGTTGACCGACTGCTGCCCGATCGCGATCTCGCGGCCGCCGACATTGGCGTTGGAATTGCCAAGCGCGGAGACGAGCTGTGGCACAGTGATGTTGTAGGATTCCAGCTTTGCGAGGTCGGCGTCGACATTGAACTGCTTGGTGGTGCCGCCCCAGGAGTTGATTTGGACCACGCCGGGAATGGTCATCAGGCGCCGGGTGACGACGTAGTCCTGCAAGGTGCGCAAGTTGGTCAGGCCGAAATTCGGCGGGCCGACGAGCTGGTAGCGATAGATCTCACCGACCAGGCTCGACTGCTGGATGGTCGGCACCAGATTGCCGGGCAGGGTGATGTTCTGCTGGATGCTGTTGGCGGCCTGCGTCAGCGCGAAATAATAGTCGACGCCGTAGCGGAAGGTGACGCGGACGAAGGACAGGCCGTAGAACGAAGTCGAGCGGATGTTGACGACGCCGGGCGTCGGATAGAGGCCGACCTCCATCGGGATCGTGTAGTACTTCTCCATCTCCTCGGCCGACAGCCCCGGTGCCTGCGCGGTGATCTCCAGGATCACGGGCGCCGGATTGGGATAGGCCTCGATGTTCAGCTTGCTGAAGGCCGCAAGGCCTGCGGCACAGAACACGACGAGGCCGAGCACGATGATCGCGCTGCGGGTCAGGCCGAACTGGAGGATGCTCTTGATCAAGGCCGTTTACTTGTACTGAGTGGCGGGCGCGGTTGACGGATGCGAGGTTCAGCCTGTGACCGCGATCGCAAACTTGTTGCTGAGGAAGATTGCACCGGTTGAGGCCACCAGCTCTCCGGGGTTCAGTCCCTCAACGATCTGGCGCCATCCGTTCTGCTCCAGCCCGACCTTCACCGCGCGCCTCTGGAAGTGGCGGCGGTCGGTGGTGACCCACACTGTCATGGAACCGTCACCTTCGCGGACGATCGCGTCCGAGGGGACCGCGATCGACGTTTTCGGACCTTCGATCTCGATGGAAAAACTGGCGAGCATGCCGGCGCGGAGCTTGTGATCGGGATCTTCGATCACCGAGCGGACCAGTTGCCGATGCGTGCTCGGGTCGATGTTCAGCCCGAGTGTCGTCACAGAGCCCCGGAATACCTCTCCGGGGTAGGCGGGAACGCTGACCGCCACCGGTTGGCCAAGCTGATAGGCGGGGGCGTCGGTCTCGATGACATTGGCGACCATCCACATGGTGGAGAGGTCGGCAAGCGTATAGGGCGCCGGCGCATTCCCCGGCTGGACGTAGAGGCCGGGCGCGGCGGTGCGGGCCACGATCTTGCCCGAGATCGGACTTAGCACGCGCAGGATGGAGTCGACCTTGCGGTCCGCGAGGATGCGGTCGACCTCCTCGTCGGTCTTGCCGAAGATGCGCACGGCGTCGCGAGCGGCCTTGTAATTGCCTTCGGCGGTCTGCTGATCGGAGGTTGCCTGATCGACGTCCTTCTGTGCGCCACCGCCGGTCTTCAGAAGCTGCTTGACGCGATTGAGGGTCCGGGTCTGGAGCTCCAGCACGCCCGCGGCGGCCAGCAGGGTGGATTCGGCCTGGAGCAGATCGGGGCTGTCGATCGTGAACAGGGGCTGCCCTTTGCTCACGGTATCGCCGACGTTGAGGATGGTATCGACGATCTTGCCCGGGTTGGGAGTGAACGCCTGAACCAGCATGTTCTGGTTGAAGTCGATCGAGCCGACCGCGTTCTTCGTCACGCGAAAGGCGCGCGGCTCGGCCGCCAGAATCTTGAAGCCGTCGGCTTGCTTCTCGCTGACTCCGACTGTTTGCTGCGCGACATCGACGTTGCTCTTGGTGTCCGTGTCCGCGGCCTTCGCCGAGCGAATGTCCTGGGTGCGGCTGAGTAGCCAGGCGCCGGTCAAGAAGACCGCGACCGCCGCGACGGCTACTGCATAGCCCGCATGCTTGATGCGAGATGCCATCTTCGCTCCTGCCACCCCTGATTCCTTTGGATGCGTTTGCGCCTCACGTGTCAGGGTTGCTGAGCATTTGCAACCCAGCAACTCCAGCGCGCGGAACTGTGTTAGCAAGCTCGCCTTACGTCAATCTGACAGGCCCGAACCTATCGGTTCTCTCGTTGATTATGACGCTTTTCCGATGATTTGGGCGATGACCGAAACGATGGCGGCTGCGGCTGCGGCCGCTGCCTGCCGCGACTGTGTCCCAAGGTCTGCCGGGGCATGCGGCTCGCCATTCCATGCAAACAGGCCAAGGGACAGGGCAACCTCGAGCGCGAGTATCCCCGAGATACCGGCCGAAATGAATGCAATCCAGCGTGCGGCACTGCGGCTCAGAGGCGTGGATCGAAGAGACATGACATCATCTCTGGATCTGCAAAGGAGGCAAGTGCTTCGCCATCGAATTGGCTCACGATCGAATGGATTGCCGTAAAGACGGGCAGCGCGAATTTTGAAATTACTGGGTCGCGCGATGTGGGTTGGCGATTGACCGGCATGTCCGCCGATTGCATCGGCAGCGACCTAGAGTATGTTAGTAGGCCGATCTTACACCAACCTGACGGCTTCCATGTACTGCGAGTGCGTTCCTTCCGAACAATGGAAATCATTGGACTTCACCTGAGATGCGTCTTCTGATCGTCGAGGACAATGTCGAGCTGTCGCGGCTCGTTGCGAACGGCCTGACCGCGGCGGGGTATGAGAGCGACATCGTCAGCAGCGCGGCCGAAGCGCGCGAGGCGGTGCGCAACGTCAGCTATGCCGCGATGATCCTCGATCTCGGCCTGCCCGATGGCGACGGTCTTGCAGTGCTGCGCGAGCTGCGCCGCCACATGGACCCGTTGCCGGTGCTGGTGCTGACCGCGCGCGGCGGCCTGCAGGACCGGGTCAACGGCCTGCGCAGCGGCGCCGATGATTATCTCGCCAAGCCGTTCGCGCTCGAGGAGCTGGTGGCGCGGCTGGAGGCGATCCTGCGCCGCCCCGGCCAGTTGCTCGGCCGCTCGCTGCGCCTTGCCAACCTCGTCTACGACACCGAGAGCCGGCAGATATTCGTCGACGACCAGCCGCGGATCATCTCCGCGCGCGAGACCTCGGTGCTGGAGATCTTGCTGCGGCGGCAAGGGCGGGTTGTGCCTAAGAAGAACGTCGAGGATCACATCTTCGGGCTCGAGGGCGAGGTGGCGTCCAACGCCGTGGAAGTCTACGTCTCGCGGCTGCGCAAGCAGCTCGCCGAGCACGGCGCCAAAGTCGTGATCCATACCATCCGCGGCGTCGGCTATCTGATGGCCGAGGAGAAATAGCGTGCTGCGCCTGAGGCCACCGACGTTCAAATCGCTGATCTGGCGCATCGTCTTCCTGCACATCGTTGCGGTCGCGGTGGTCGCGATCTTCCTGCCGCTGGTGCTGTTCTGGCTGTTGAATTCCGAGATCGACCATTTGCATCGCGCGGCCATGCGGGCGCAGGCGGAGGTGCTCGCCGAACGCATCGCCGTGCAGCCGGACGGCAGCATCACGTTCAACCTGCCTGACAGCCTCCGCGGCCTCTATTCGGAGGCCTATGGCCGCTACCAATATGACATCAGCGATGCCGACGGCAGGGTGCTGTTCTCTTCGCACAAGAAGACCGGCGCGGCGGCTTCGGAGACCATTTCCGGTGCGGGCGTCACGCGCACCATCGACGACAAGACCGTGCGCATCCAGGTCGCCGAGGATCTCGCCCATCGCGACGTCATCATCGACGACATCGTCGCCAATTTCTTCCGCCGCGTCGGGTGGATCACGATTCCGATCCTTCTGGTCCTGCTCGCCACCGACATCATCATCTTCCGCCGCGCCATCTCGCCACTGCTGAAGGCCTCGGAGGAGGCGACCAATATCAGCCCTGCGCGCACCGATATCCGCCTGCCGACGGAGCAGATCCCGCGCGAGATCATGCCGCTGGTCACCGCCGTCAACCAGGCGCTCGACCGGCTCGAGGACGGCTTTCGCGTGCAACGGCAGTTCACCGCGGATGCCGCGCATCAGCTGCGCACGCCGCTCGCGATCCTGCGCACCCGGATCGAGACATTGGGCGACGGCGCGGCCAGGGAGGCGTTGCATGCCGACATCGAGGGCATGAGCCGGATCGTCGCGCAGCTGCTGGAGATCGCCGAGCTCGATACGCTGGTGCTCGATCCCGGCGAGACCGCGGACCTGCGTGCCGTCTGCGCCGAGGTGATCGGCTCGATCGCGCCGCTGGCGCTTGCCCAGAACAAGGACATCGCGCTGAAGGGCACCGATGCGCCGGTCCTGATCCACGGCAATTCCGAGATGCTGCAACGGGCGATCTTCAATCTTGCGGAAAACGCCATCAAGTTCACCGCGAGGGATACCGCCGTCGACGTCGAGGTCAGCGGCGATGGCGTGGTGCGGGTGCGCGACTGCGGTCCGGGCATCGCGGAAGCCGAGCGCGAGCTGATCTTCCAGCGCTTCTGGCGCGCCGACCGCCAGCGCAGCGATGGTGCGGGCCTCGGGCTGTCGATCGTGCGCGGCGTCGCGGAGGATCACGCGGCGAGCATCGCCGTCGAAAACCTCCCCGGCGGCGGCGCGCAGTTCACGCTGTGCTTCAAGCTGGCGGGTCAGAGCCCTGCACCGGTCCCTTCGTAGCACAGGGTGGGCTGAACTCTTTGTCGAGATGCCTTGACCGCGGCCGGCTTCAGGACGGGCGTTGCCGAAGAGTCGCGCACAGCGAGCTCACATTGAAAAAGGTCGGGCTTGCCGACCGGCGGCATCTTCCTCCGTCCGAGGAGGGAGAAGATCGCCGCGTCTGCGATTTGCGGCACTTAGGAGCTTACGGTAACCAGCTTCATTGTAATTGTTAGAAACTCGAGTGGCTTCCCACCGGTCTTTCCACCACCGGTGACCCGGCTCAACTCCTGCTCCGCCAACTCGATCTTGGCCTTACCGGTTGTCATGGTCGGTTGGTCCTGCAGTGAGGGTTTGGTCATGTCTCTCTCCTGAGTAGCCGATAGCCTGGCGGCGATACTCAACCGACGATCCAACCAAGTATGTGACTTTGATCACTAGCTCAGTGCTGGGACCTCCCGACGCTGTCCGGCCAGTCTGTCATGTCCCGCGCGGTCGCGTGAGCAGGGTGATATCCGTCACAGGCCCTGCGAAGCAGATGGAGCATGCTCATATCCTCATCAAGGAGTAGATCATGAGCAGCCTCAACACAGTTCAAAAGCTTTCGAAATGCGAATTGAACGACGAACTGCTAGCGAAAGCCACTGGTGGATCCCTTTCACTCAGCTACACGGAAGTAGAATTTAAGTACACCGAGCAGAAGCCGGATGGCACCGCCAAGGGTAACGTTGCCGCCAAATGGAGCCTCGCTCAAGGTGCCGTAGCGTGAGCTAAAAGATGTCAATCACCGGCATTATCGCTCTGAGATGAGCGCTGGTGTTGGCAAGCAAAGAAACAACATCATGACACGGCAGCCCAATGACAAGGACCTCGAAGCCCACGTTCCCATGGCAGAACTGAGCGAATGCGACCTTGAGAGAGCGGCCGGCGGTTCACAGTCTTCTGGAAGCGGTTCGGGCAAAATCCTGCACGGCGACCTGCAATGTCAAAAATATCTCGATAAGGCGTCCATCATTCTCTGAGGGAAGCACGGCTGTCGAGTTCTCGGCCGTGAGCATGGACGGCGGTGTTAGGCGGCCGCGGAGTGACCGGAGGCCCGCCAGTGCGTGCCCTTCTCCCACAAGGAGAGAGAGCAGTCGCGTTCGCGTCAGCTACTTCTGCGGCGGGCCGAGGTCGAGCGGGGGCAGATCGATCTGCGGCACCTCGATCTTCACCTTGTCGAGGTCGACATCGACCGGCTTGTCGAGCAGGCCCGTCACCACGGACGGGAAGACGATCACGAGCAGCACCATGATCATCTGCAATCCGATCCAGGGCACCGCACCCCAGTAGATGTCCGAGCTCTTCACCGAGCGCGGCGCGACGCCACGCAGGTAGAACAGCGCGAAGCCGAACGGCGGATGCAGGAACGAGGTCTGCATGTTCACGCAGAGCATGACGCCGAACCAGATCAGCGCGGCGTCGGGGCCGACCACCGGCGCCAGCATCTTCTGGGCGATCGGCGCGATCATCGGCAGGATGATGAAGGCGATCTCGAAGAAGTCGAGGAAGAACGCGACGAAGAAGATGAAGAGGTTGATGAAGATCAGGAAGCCCCAGACGCCGCCGGGCAGGGACGTGAGCAGGTGCTCGAGCCAGACGCCGCCGTTGCAGCCGAGGAACACGATCGAGAAGCAGGTCGAGCCGATCAGGATGAAGGTGACCATGCAGGTGATGCGCATGGTCGTCTCGTAGCCCTGCTTGATCAAATCGCGCAGGTCGGGGATGCGGGCCGCCTCGATGCAGATCCAGGCGACCGCGAGGTAGGTGATCGCATAGGCGATCTTGAAGACGATGTTCTCGCTGAACAGCATCGCGACGATCGTGCCGATGCCGGCGGTGATGACGCCGATGATCAGGATCTTGCGTCCCGTGGAGGAGAAGTCCTTGTGGTGGATGGCGGCGAGGACGATGGCGCCGACGGCGCCCATCGCGCCCGCTTCGGTCGGGGTCGCAAGGCCCAGCATCATGGTGCCGAGCACCACGAAGATCAGGACGGCGGATGGGATGATGCCGAGCAGGCACTTCTTCCACAGCGCCCATCCGGTCAGCGTGCGCGCCTCTTTCGGGACCGCCGGAACGTGGCTCGGCTTGAAGATGCCGAGCATGAAGGTGTAGCCGGCGAACAGGACGATCTGGAAGATCGAGGGACCCCAGGCGCCGAGATACATGTCACCGACGGACTTGCCGAGCTGGTCGGCGAGCACGATCAGCACCAGCGAGGGCGGCACGAGCTGCGTGATGGTGCCGGAAGCCGCCAGCACGCCGGTGATGTAGCGGATGTTGTAGCCGTAGCGGATCATCACCGGCATCGAGATCAGGGCCATGGCGATCACCTGCGCCGCCACCGTGCCGGTGATGGCGCCGAGGATGAAGCCGACGATGATGACCGAGTAGCCGAGGCCGCCGCGGATCGGGCCGAACAGCTGGCCCATGGAATCCAGCATGTCCTCGGCGAGCCCGCATCGCTCCAGCACAGCGCCCATGAAGGTGAAGAAGGGGATCGCGAGCAGCAGTTCGTTGGCGAGCACGCTGCCGAACACGCGGCCGGGAATCGCCTGAAGGAAGTTCAGGTCGAAGAAGCCGAGATGGATCGCGAGAAAGCCGAAGGAAAGGCCGAGCGCCGCCAGCGTGAACGCGACCGGGTAGCCGATCAGCATCGCCACCACCAGGCCGCCGAACATCATCGGCGGCATCATCTCCAGCGTAATGGTCATTGGGTCGGTCTCTCGTACTTGGCGTCGATCGTCACATAGCCCTGGAGAGCCGCGATACGCTTGATGACTTCAGACACACCCTGCAGCGCCAGCATGACGAAGCCTGCGGGGATCACGAACTTGATTGGCCAGCGGATCAGGCCGCCGGCATTGCCGGACATCTCGCCGACGTCATAGGCCTGCATGAAGAACGGCCAGGAGAGTTTTGCGAGCAGGAGGCAGGAGGGGATCAGGAAGAACAGCGTGCCGATCAGGTCGAGCCAGAGCTGGCCGCGCTCGGACAGCATCAGATAGAAGATCTCGACGCGGACATGCTCGTTGCGCTTGAAGGTATAGGACGCGCCGAACATCACGAGCACGGCGAACATGTACCATTGCAGTTCCAGCCAGCCGTTCGACGAGTAGCTGAAGGCGTAGCGGATCATGGCATTGGCGGCACTGACGAGGCACGCCAGCAGCACCAGCAGGTTACAGATATTGCCGATTTTTTCATTGAGGAGGTCGATGACGTTGCTCACCGCCAACAATGGTCGCATCTTACTTTTCTCCGCCGCGGCCTTCATTCATGGGGTGCATGTGCATGCATCGCACGGCCGGCGCGCTAAAGGCACGCGACCTTGACGGCTCGTCATCCGGAGCGATTGCAGCGACAGTCCTCCCCTCGTGCCTTGCCGTCTTGATCGCGCTCGCCTTCAAGGCAGCGCGCCGGCTTATGCTGCCGGACAGCCAAGGCGCAGGCACCATTTCAGCGGGCTCGCGCGCCGTCAATCGGAAAAATGGGCAAATTGACGCGTGCTCAGGGGGTTAGGTTAGAGGCGGCCCCGTAAATGTCCTAGCCGCCAGTAACGCTCATGTGCCGGCTGACGCTCGGGCGGTTGTGCCGGCGGTCGATGATGAAATCGTGCCCTTTGGGCTTGAGGCCGATCGCACGGTCGATCGCAGCCGCAAGCAGCGTATCCTCAGCGGACTCCCGCAGCGGCTTGCGCAAATCGGAGGCATCTTCATGGCCGAGGCAGGTGTGTAGCGTGCCCGTGCAGGTGATGCGCACTCGGTTGCAGGATTCGCAGAAGTTGTGGGTCATCGGCGTGATGAAGCCGAGCTTGCCGCCGGTCTCCGCGACGCTGACATAGCGCGCCGGACCGCCTGTCGTCTCGCTGAGGTCCGTCAGCGTGAATTGCTGGGCGAGCCGCGCGCGCACCAGCGACAGTGGCAGATACTGGTCGATGCGGCCCGAGCCGATCTCGCCCATCGGCATCACCTCGATCAGCGTCAGGCCCATGCCCTTGCCGTGCGCCCACCGCATCAGCGAGGGGAGCTCGTCCTCGTTGAGATTCTTCAGCGCCACGGCGTTGATCTTCACCGCGAGCCCGGCCGCGCGTGCCGCCTCGATGCCCTCTAGCACCTTGTCGATCTCGCCCCAGCGGGTGATCTCGCGAAACTTCCGCGGATCGAGCGTGTCGAGCGAGACGTTGATGCGGCGGACGCCGCAATCGGCGAGTTCCCGCGCATGCTTGGCCAGTTGCGTTCCGTTGGTGGTCAGCGTCAATTCGCGCAAGCTCCCGCTCGCGAGGTGACGTGACAGCGAGCGCACCAGCGACATCACGTTGCGGCGGACCAGGGGCTCGCCGCCGGTCAGCCGCAGCTTCTTCACGCCCTTGGCGATGAAGGCCGAGCACAGCCGGTCGAGCTCCTCCAACGTCAAGAGGTCTGCCTTGGGCAGGAAGGTCATGTCCTCAGACATGCAGTAGAAGCAGCGCAGGTCGCAGCGATCGGTGACGGAGACCCGCAAATAGGTGATGGTCCGGCCAAACGGGTCGGTCATCGGGCTCGACAGCGGGGACGGGGGACTCACAGCGGGTCCATTCATTCAACAGGCCTTGTCACGATCGCCATCACCGCGCTTTGCGCAGTGACAAATTCATTGGAAGCAATCTAAGCATCCCCGCCACTGCCGACAATCGTGCGCTGCACCGTATTAGCGCGTAGGGGCGGGGGCTGTCGGCGGCGGCGCGGCGGGAGGCGGCGCCGAGTTCGGATCGGGGAACGGAGAGTCTGCCGCGGCGGGCGCCGCTGCCGCTTTTGGCGCCTTCGGCTTCTTCGGCCGATGCGGCTTCTTCAGCGGTTTCGGCGGCACGGCCGGCTGCAGCTCGACGAATACCGGACTTGGGTCGGTTGTGACCGAGGCGGGTGTGGAGAAATCGCCGGGCGTCTTGATGACGTTCACCGGCACTGAGGCCGGCAGGTACTTGTCTAGCGTGTAGCTGACGGTGAAGGGAGCATCCGGGGCGGGAACCGACACCGAGCAGGGTGTCTTGCAGCCCGGACCGAGCGAGGTTGCGGCCTCAGCGCCTGGTGGGGTCGATTCGAGCCGGACCTGGATGGCCGGGGGCGCCGACTTGAACATGTCCCACGAAACGGAGGAGCAGCCGGCCAGGCTCGCCCCCGCAAACGCAATCGCGATCACACGACGCATGACCATCACATCCCACTGCGACGAACTGCCACCATCCCAAGCGCGACCTTAGGTTTGCCGGTCTACCCACGCAACGGGCCGGGCGTGCATGGTTAATGAATGGTTAATTCGACATTTTTCTTAGCAATATCAGGCAGTTGCCTTGACGCTCAAGCGCCCCATCAGGCTCGTCGCCGCTGCCGGCAGATCGCGCATGTGATGGATCAGGCGGTCAGGCTTGAGTTCCTCGATCGGCACATCGGTGTAGCCGAAGCTGACGCCGATCACGGGAACACCGGCGCGCCGGGCCACCCCAACGTCGGTTCCGGCATCCCCGACCATGATGCTGGCGGCGAGCTGTCCGCCGGCGCGGGCCACCGTCTCGCGCAGGATTGTCGGGTCGGGCTTCTGTACCCCGAAGGTGTCGGCGCCGCAGATGGCGGCAAATCGCGGGGAGAGGCCCAGCGCGTCCAGCAGCCGCCTGGAGAGCCATTCGAGCTTGTTGGTGCAGACCGCCAGGCGGTGGCCGCGCTCCGCGAGATGGTCGAGCGCGGCCTCCAGCCCCTCGAACGGGCGCGATTCATCGGCGATATGGTCGGCGTAATAAGCGATGAAATCCGCCGTCAACCGGTTGATGTCTTCGACACCGACGATCCGGCCTTCGGCCTCCAGGCCCCGCTCGATCAGCTTGCGCGCGCCGGCGCCGATCATGTTGCGGGCCGATTGCATCGGTACGGCCGGCAGGCCCTCGCGGTCCAGCACATGGTTCAAAGCGCTGATCAGGTCGGGCGCCGTATCCACAAGCGTGCCGTCGAGATCGAAGACGATGGTGTGAGCGGTCATGATAATGCGCTACCGGCAAGGTGGAGCTTCCGCAAGCGGAGCCGACATAAGATCAGCTTATAACCTCGCCCCGCAGGCCTGTTCTCCGGGCCAAAACGGGGCTAGATAGGCCGCCGAATGCGACTTATTTCGGCGGTCTCTCCAAATGAGACCTCGAGTGAGACTTTCAGGACACACACAAGGGCAGGCCCGAACGTGGACATGGACCAGTTGAAGCGACAGGCGGCTGCACGCGCCCTCGAGGAGGTGCGCGACGGCATGCAGCTTGGTCTCGGCACCGGTTCGACGGCCAAGCATTTCGTCGAGCTCCTCGGCGAGCGCGTGCGCGCCGGTCTCAAGGTGATCGGCGTGCCGACCTCGGAAGCCACGCGTGCCGACGCGGTCCGTTGCGGCGTGCCGCTGACCACGCTGGACGAGATCGATCATCTGGACATCACCGTCGACGGTGCTGACGAAATCGATCCCGAGCTCAACCTGATCAAGGGCGGCGGCGGTGCGCTGCTCCGCGAGAAGATCGTCGCGGCGGCCTCCGATCGGATGATCGTGATTGCCGACGACAGCAAATGGGTTGCAACGCTCGGCCGTTTCCCGCTGCCGGTAGAGGTCATTCCGTTCGGGCTTGGCGCGACACGGCGGGCGATCGAGAAGGCATTTGCGCAAACCGGCGTTTCCGGGCAAATGGCGCTCCGCAAGGCCAAGGACGGCCACGTTTTCGTCACCGATGGTGGCCACTGGATCCTCGATGCCCATCTAGGACGGATCGAGGATCCCGCTCGGCTCGCGGTCGCGTTGAGCGTGATCCCCGGCGTGGTGGAGCATGGACTGTTCATCGGCTTGGCCGGCTCTGCCGTTCTGGCGGGCGGCGAGGGAATCCGCGTGATTGAACGGCGAAAGCCGAAAGGAGACTAGGAATGAAGAGTGTTTTGAAGATGCTGCCCGTGGCCGGACTCGCCTTGGGACTGGCCGGCTTGGGATTGGCTTTTGGCGCCGTCCCGGCGGCGGCCCAGCAGGCGGCAGCGCCCAAGGCCTCGCCCGCGGCGATCGCGGCCGCCAAGGAGATCCTGACCATGAAGAACGCCAACGCGCTCTATGCCAATGCCGTTCCCGGCATGGTGGAGAAGGTCAAGGGCGCGCTGATCGGGCAGAACCTCAACTACCAGAAGGACCTCAACGAGCTGGCACCGGTGGTGGTGCAGCAGCTCACCGGCCGCGAGAAGGAGATCGGTGAAGGCATGGCACAGGCCTATGCCGCCCAGTTCACCGAGCAGGAACTCAAGGATCTCGTGACGTTCTACAAGTCTCCGCTCGGGCAGAAGCTGATTACCGCCGAGCCCCGCGCGATCGAACAGGGCATGGCCTTCACGAATTCGTGGGCGCAGAACTTCTCCGAGGTTGTCGCGAGCGCTTTCCGCGCCGAGATGAAGAAGCGCGGCAAGGACATGTGACGAGGACGAGAGACAGAGTGGTCGGAGTGGACAATGGCTGAATTCGACGTCGACCTCTTTGTCATCGGTGGTGGTTCGGGCGGCGTGCGCGCCGCTCGCATCGCGGCCGGTCATGGCGCGCGCGCGATGATCGCGGAAGAGTACCGCATGGGCGGGACTTGCGTGATCCGCGGCTGCGTGCCGAAAAAGCTGTTCGTGATCGGATCGCATGTCCGCCACGAGATCGAGGACGCCGCGGGCTTCGGCTGGACGATTCCATCAGCGAGCTTCGACTGGCCGACGCTGATCGCCAACAAGGACAAGGAGATCGCGCGGCTCGAGGCGGCCTACACCACCAATGTCGAGAAGTCGGGCGCGCGCATCGTAAAGAGCCGCGCAGTTATCGAGGATGCCCACAGCATCCGCCTGCTCGAGAACGACAAGACGATCACCGCAAGATACATCCTGATCGCCACCGGCGGCGCGCCCAACCATGGCGCGGCGATTCCCGGCATCGAGCACGTCATCTCTTCCAACGAAGCGTTTCATCTCAAGCAGTTGCCGAAGCGGATCGTGATCCAGGGCGGCGGCTATATCGCCCTGGAATTCGCCGGCATCTTTGCCGGCTACGGCTCCGACGTCACGGTGATCTATCGCGGCGACAACGTTTTGCGCGGTTTTGACGACGACGTCCGCGCCCACGTCCGCAGCGAGATGGAGAAGCAAGGGATCACCATCCTGACCGGCTGCACGGTGACCAAGGTCGATCGTCACGGTGACGAGTTCACCACCCATCTGTCGAACGGCTCGAGCGTGGCCTCCGACCAGGTGATGTTCGCGATCGGTCGCCATCCCGCTGTCGCCAATCTGGGCCTCGAGAAGGCCGGTGTCGCGATCAACCCGCAGAACGGCGGCATCGCGGTCGACGGTTTCTCGAAGAGCTCGGTGGACAGCATCTACGCCATTGGCGACGTCACCCATCGCTTCAACCTGACGCCGGTTGCGATCCGCGAGGGCCATGCCTTCGCCGACACCGTGTTCGGCAAGCGCGAGGTGCGGGTCGACCACGCCAACATCCCCACCGCCGTGTTCTCGCAGCCGGAGGTCGGCACCGTCGGCCTGACCGAGACCGAAGCGCGCGCGCAATTCAGCCACGTCGACATCTACAAGGCGACCTTCCGCCCGATCAAGGCGACGATGTCCGGCCGCGACACCCGCGTGCTGATGAAGCTCGTCGTCGACGGTACCTCCGACCGGGTGCTCGGCTGCCACATCGTCGGCGATGCCGCGGCCGAAATCATCCAGGCGGTCGCGATCGCCGTGAAGATGAAGGCGACCAAAGCCGATTTCGACGCGACCATCGCGCTGCATCCGACGGCGGCCGAAGAGCTCGTCACCATGCGCACGCCAACCGCGCGCCACGTGCGGCAGGCCGCGGAGTAGGGGCGTGCCACGCCCAGTTGGTAACTACCCGACATTCGTCCAGATTTGATCAATCAGACTGTGGCGGCACGCTCACGAGCCCGACGTCCAAGAACCTCCTGCGCTAAGCGCCGCATCAGATGGTTGCCAGGCGATGGGGATGGAACGTCAGGGCCAGATAAGCCGAGGGATGCACGAAAGGCGATGATCAACCAATTTTCGCCAACAGAGCTACCAGCTCAGGCTGGCGGCTGGTTCCAGACTTTGAAAAGATCGACTTCAAATGGTTGCGCACCGTCTCACGAGATACCCCCAGCTTCACAGATGCCTCATCCAAAGACACTCCTAGAGCCAATATTGCTGCCAGACGGCCTTCAGCCGGTGTTAGGCCGAACAGGCTTTGTAACGCGGTCGGGTCAATAGATCGATTGCCATTGACTTCCGACAGCGCCAGGATCGCTCTAGCGCCAAGGAAAGGACTTCGGGCAGCGCCATCCACTGGAAGCACGTTGACGACGATTGCTGAGCCGAGTCTCCGGCGGATCGCGATTGGACGTTGCTGGAGCGCGACAAAGTCCGATGTTAGTCGCATTTTCGCTATGAAGTCGCTGAGAGCCTCTCTGGTGGTTTCGTCTCGAGCGAAAAGCCTGCGATTTCTAATTCGAAATTCGTCATTGAATAAAGCCTCAGCGCGCGCGTTGATCTCGATCACATAGCCATAGCGGTCCAGCGCAATCGCCGGCTGGTTAATCAGTCCAAATGCATTTGTTATGCCGGTAAGCACCCGGCGGCCGACGGCCTTTGACAGAGTAGCCGTTTCCGTCAGTCGATCCGACAGCCTACCAAGCGCCGCAAGTTCTTCATTCTGGAACATGCCTTCTCGCGTTGTTCGCTGAAGGGTTAAACCCCAGAGCGCATTTCCAGCGCGGAAGCCAATCGCCGACCACCATCTAAAACCAAATCTGTTCAAGTCGGCATATAGCGGGTCGCGCAACATTTCTTGCTCTGAGGTGAAAAGATCTTGATCCGATACGATAGGGCTTCCGTTCAATAGTCTCGGCACGCCACGGAGCGCCCGAACGTCGTCGATGTGTAGATGATTATCGAAGTATGAGCGAAATATCTCACGAGTCGACTCGGTCGTCGGAATGTCGGCTGTCCTGACATCGCTCTGGAGTAGGCCGGCACCCATCGTGTGGGCAGCTCTGCAGATTTCCTGCATCAGAGACGGCCATAAGCCAGGATCTAGTGCCGCGTCGCCAAGTCGCTCGCTGATTTTAGTTAGTAGCTCGAAGTCAATACTTGGCAAGTGTCGTTCCGGATTCCAAATAAGTCATACGATGCCAGGAGAGACCAAGCTTATCGAGTGAGCAGCGCGAGACGCACTAACTCTGCGCTATGCATGGTAGCTAACTCTGAACATGCTGTTTCGCAATTGCGGGCGGGCGTCAATGCTCTTGCGGAGCCAACTCATCTCCGCCGCGGTTGGGCCGAAGAACGGAAACCTTGCCAGCACACTAGTGTCAGATGCCTTGAAATCGGCTGTCATCAACGCCAATGGCTTGGTTAGTTTAGGATACGGCCTCGGCGCCCCGACCAATGAGTAGGCCAGGATTCTCGTGTAGAAGGCGATATGCTCCTGCCGAACGGCAGCAAGAGCAATGTCGGCATCGAGCACGGTCGCAACAAGATAGGGAAGGCGCAATGTGAAATAGGGGAGTTCAGGCCATCGTGTCGAGGCGTCTCGGTCGACTACGAACCGATTTGGATCGACAACAAGAGCTCCATCGGCCAATAGTCTCGAAATGACTTCTGGAAACGCGTGCTGCGTTGGTGAAACGTCGTCGTTCGCGGTTAACACGTGGACTCGAATAGCGGATACCAATTGGCCGTCAACGGAAACGACAAAGTTGTACTTGTTGGAAATGTAGTCGAACTCGTCGATCAAGAGGCCATCGGCGCTTTCTCGAATTATGCCTTCACGCTTGTAGCAAGAATAACGAAGCCGTTGAACGGCACCCAGGGTCGACGCATCCTCCATTAATTGTACGGTGGCGAGTCGCGCAAACGAGATAAGTCTCTCAGCCAAGGTGCTTCCAGGAAGAATCATCGCCACTTCCACAGGCGCGGCCAGAACAGGCCGGTATCGTTGCGGTATGCGGCATATTCGGCGGCAAACCTTGATGCCTCAAATAGGCGCTCTTCTCTGAGTGCGGCAATCAAGTAGAAGGCGGCCAGGAACAGAACCGGGAGAAGGGCCCACCCAGTTGAAATGGCGAAAGCCCAGCCCATCCAAAACATCACGTAGGAAGCGTAGAATGGATGACGCACGTGCTTGTAAGGCCCAGTGATTATTATGCTGGCCGGCTGACACGGATCAAACGCGAGCCTAAGGTGTGCTTCTCGCGTGGTCTGAAGAGCCTCGAAGAACAAAATCGCTGCTCCAAGTTCGACGAGGATACCGAAGCCTTGCAGCCAAGCCGAATGCGGTAGCGTCCAGGTGAGACACAGGAACAACATGGCCGAAGCCAGTGACGCCGCTGACAGGAGTTTCATCCCGGAAGGCATCCGAGGTGAAGCGAAATGACCTTTTACCGCCCAGGAAAAGCTTCCAAGAATTAGGACACTCAGAGCGCTTAACAAAAGATTCAAGGTTAGGGGCATTCGACGTCAGGAGCTTTCGTTCGCGCGCCGGGAGGACTCGAAGGACTTCGATGTCTCTGGCAAGAGGTCTCAAACGAGAGTTTACGCCCACCGAATTTCCGCGGCATGACCCAAACGGGTCAGGAGAGCCGCTCTGCCCTCTCTACAGTCGTGAAATCGCGTGTGGTCGCGCGCCACGTGCGCCAGGCGGCGGAGCAGGCTCATAGCAACGCGCTCGTTTCCTCATCCTGAAGAGCGCGAAACGCGCGTCTCGAAGGATGGCCGCGGGGCTGACATCCGGGCCTTCATGGTTCGCCCGGCGATGCGTAGCATCGTCAGGAGACGCGCTTCGCGCTCCTCACCACGAGGGTCTAGTGACGTAGTATAGGCAGGGCGCCTTACACGCCGACCGTTCCGTGATCGGCGTTCTCCTGGCGCTCGCGATCGCCTAGTTCGCGCACCAACTCCCCGAGAAACGATTCCGTATAGGCGGGCAGGACCCGTTCGGCGCGGACGTAAACGCCAAGGTCCGACCACACCGGACTGCCGGCGTTGTCCAGCGGCAGGAATTTGAGCTGTCCGCTCTTCGCGAGGCGGCCGATGCCGATCTGGGTCTGGATCGCAACGCCGACGCCGCGCGCCGCCAATTCGCGCATCAGGTCGATCGAGTTGGCCTCTACGGCCGGCTCCGGCGTATTCGGAAGCTGCGCGATCAATGGCTGGAGCAAATGGTAGATCGACAGCTCCGGAAGCGCGTGGATGATCGGAAAGGCGAGACATTGCGCCAGCGTCACGTTCCGGCGCCGCGCCAGCGGATGATCGGCCGCAACGATTGCACCGAGCCGGAAGCGCTTCAGCGCGACCTGGCGCAGATCCTGGGGATGGCGCAGCGCCATCGCGATGCCGATGTCGGATTCGCCGCGGCTCAGCGCGTCCAGCACGTCGGCTGATCCCATCACCTGCGTGGCGAAGGTGACGCGGCGGGCGCGGCCGCGATGCGACGCGATCAGGTCGGGCAGCAGCGATTCCGCAAGCGACTCGATGCAGGCGATGCTCACCGAGCCGCGCCATGTGCCCGACAGCGACTGGACGTCGGAGCGGAAGCGGTCGTGGTCCTGGAGTACGGTCATGACGTGCCGGGCCAGCATCTCGCCGACCGTGGTCAGTGTCAGGCCGCGCGCTGTCCGCTCGAACAGTGGCGCGCCAATCTCCTCTTCCAGCTTGAGGACCTGCCGGCTGACCGCCGACGAGGCGACGTTGAGGGTCCGCGCAGCGGCCCGGATCGAGCC
Organism: Bradyrhizobium sp. UFLA05-109; assembly: GCF_054185165.1. Classification (NCBI taxonomy): domain Bacteria; kingdom Pseudomonadati; phylum Pseudomonadota; class Alphaproteobacteria; order Hyphomicrobiales; family Nitrobacteraceae; genus Bradyrhizobium; species Bradyrhizobium sp. UFLA05-109. The sequence continues at coordinate 21,766 of NZ_JBBIAR010000002.1, forward strand.
GGTCCGGCGCACGGCGTGGAAGTAATAGAGGGCGGGGGCATGAAATCGCATCGCTGGACTATAGCCGTTGCCGTTTCGGCAGCAAGACTTACGAAATTCTCTTCTTTTCGAGAGCAGTCCTTGGGCCTAGTTTCCGCCGCGGCCGCCAGGGGCGGGGGCCGAAAGGGGATAGGCGGTGGAAGGGAAGAGAGCGTGCGCGCTGGAGGCGGCGGAGCCGCACGGTTTGATCGATCGGCGCCGCGCGGCTGCCTATGTCGGCGTCGCCGCCGGCCGCTTCGAGCAACTGGTGCGCGACAATGTCGTGCCGCCGCCGGTCATGGTGGACAGAAGCCGCCGCTGGCCGATCGCGGCGCTCGATCTCGTCAAGCAATCGGTGGGCGCAGGGGCAACGGAGCCAGCGGGAGCGATCCCGGCGACAGCGCCTTGCGACGAGATGGTCGAGCCGTCGCGCGTGTTGCCCGATGAGGCCTGGCTGCAGCAGAAGGCGAGGCTGGTGCAGCGCGTTCGCAGGTCACTGCTGTCGGGTAACGAGATCCGCGCACACTGCGCGAGTTCAGGGCGCAGCGACAGCGCGAGATCAGCATGCACGGCTATTATGGAAGCTTCGAAGCGCTGATGGTGCGCGGTTACGTCCTCGAACTCGCACGCAAGCCGCCGTCGAGCCGACCGCTTGTGACCTACCGCTTGACTGAGCTCGGCGAACAGGTGCTCGCCGCGCTCAGGGACGAGTAGGGGAGCGCGCCATCGGCGTTTGGCGCGCGGGTTGGGCCGGCCTCAGAACGGATAATGCCGCGGCCCGGTCTGCACCGTGATCCAGCGCAACTCCGTGAACTCGTCGATAGCGGCCTTTCCGCCGAAGCGGCCATAGCCCGAGGCCTTGGTGCCACCGAACGGCATCTGTGGCTCGTCGTGCACGGTCGGTGCGTTGACGTGGCAGATGCCGGCCTCGATCCGCTTGGCAACGTCGAGCGCGCGTGCGATGTCGCGGCCGAACACCGCGGAGGACAACCCGTACTCCGTGTCGTTGGCGATGCGTACGGCCTCGTCGATGCCGTTGACCCGGACGACCGTGACGATGGGGCCGAAGCTTTCCTCGCCATAGATGCGCATCGCCGGCGTGACGTGATCCACGATCGTCGCGGGCATGATGGTGCCGTTGCCGCGGCCGCCAGCCGCGATCACCGCGCCTTTGGCGACAGCATCGTCGATCAGGCCGCCGACGCGGTCGCAAGCTGCGACGCTCACCAGTGAGCCCAGCACGACATTGCCCTTGCGCGGATCGCCGTAGGGCAGGCCCTTGGCCTTCGCTGCAAATTTGGCGACGAAGGCGTCGGCCACCTTGTCGTCGACGACGATGCGTTCGGTCGACATGCAGATCTGGCCCTGGTTCATGAATGCTCCGAACGCAGCTGCGTTTACCGCCGCATCAAGGTCGGCATCGTCGAGGATGACGAGCGGGGCCTTGCCCCCGAGCTCGAGCAGCGCGCGCTTCAGATGCTTGGCGCAGGCGAGCGCGATGAGACGACCGACCCGGGTCGAGCCGGTGAAGTTAACTCGCCGTACCGCCGGATGCGCGATCAGCGCTTCGACCACCGCCTGCGCGTCCTCCGGCGCATTGGTCACCACATTGACGACGCCGTCACCAAGGCCTGCCTCGGTGAGGCAGCTGCCGATCAGCCGATGCACGCCCGGGCTCATCTCCGAGGCCTTCAGCACCACCGTGTTGCCGCAGGCGAGCGGCATCGCGACGGAACGCACGCCCAGGATGACAGGTGCGTTCCACGGCGCGATCCCGAGCACGACACCGACCGGCTGACGGAACGCCATGGCGAGGTTGTCGGGTTTGTCGGTCGGGATGATCTCGCCCGAGATCTGCGTCGTCATCGCAGCCGCCTCGCGCAGCATGCCCTCGGCCAGATGTACGTTGAAGCCGGCCCAGCCGGCAGTGGCACCCGTCTCGGCGACCATCAGCTCCGTGAACTCGGTCGCGCGGCGCGCGAGGATGTCGGCCGCGACGCTGAGACGCTTGCGGCGTTCGGAGGGGCCGAGCTGCGACCAGGCCGGGAAGGCCGCCGCAGCGGCATCTGCGGCGCGCATTGCATCGTCGATCGAGGCCGCGGCTACGATGGTCGCGACCTCGTCGCTGATCGGATTACGCCGCTGGAAGGTGCGTTGGTTGGTCGCCTGTTGGTCCTTGCCGCCGATGAGAAGGTCGATTGCGTTCATGGGACGCTCCTTAGTTATTACGGGGATGGCTGTGACGCGGTGGTCGGCGCGCGCGCCTTGCCGAGATAGGCGCGCTGAATGTCGGGATTGTTCTTCATGTCGCTTGCCGAACCCGTGCCCGCGTTGCGGCCGGATTCGATCAGATAGACCCGGTCGGCGATGTCGAGACTGGCGCGCGCGTTCTGCTCCACGAGCAGCACGCTGACACCGCTGTCGCGGATCTGCGCCAGCGCGCGAAACACCTCGCGGCTGAGCAAGGGCGAGAGGCCGAGCGAGGGCTCGTCGAGCAGCAGCAGGACGGGGTTCGACATCAGTGCGCGGCCAATCGCGACCATTTGCTGCTCACCGCCGCTCATGGTCCGCACGGCCTGGGCCATACGTTCGGTCAGGCGCGGAAACAGCGCCAGCACTTTTGCAAGCCGCCCCACCTCACCGGCACGAGCGCGGGCCGGATAGGCGCCGAGTTGCAGATTCTCCGCAACCGTAAGCTCGCCGAAGACGCCTCGCCCCTCTGGCACCAGCGAGATGCCGAGCTCGACGATCTGATGGGGTGGCAGCCTTGCGAGATCTGCTTCCGCGAAGCGGATGCGCGCGCCGGACGTCGGCGTGACGAGGCCGGCGATGCTCTTCAGCAGCGTCGATTTTCCCGCGCCATTGGCGCCGAGGATGGCCACGATCTCGCCACTGGCGATGTCGAGCCTCACATCCGCCAAGGCCTGATGCTTGCCGTAGAAGTGCGAGAGGGCGGCGACCTCAAGCATCGGCGCCTCCCAGATAGGCGGTCACGACCGTGGGGTCGGACAGGACGTCGTCGGGAACGCCGCGCGCGATGACGCTGCCGGCGTTCATCACGATGCAATGGCTGCACAGCGCACGGATCGCGTCCATTACATGCTCGACCATGATGATGGTCATGCCGCGGTCGCGGAGCTTCGCGATCAGGGCTATGCCGGTCTCGAGCTCGCTCGGGTTGAGACCTGCGAGCCATTCGTCGAGCAGTACCAACTGCGGCGAGAGCGCGAGCGCGCGCGCGAGCTCAAGGCGCTTCTGGTCGATATAGGTCAGCTCGCCGGCCGGCGTGTCGTGCATCGGTGCAAGCCCGACGAGATCGAGCACCTCGCGGCTCGTCGCTTTTGCCGGCGCCGCGCTGAACAAGGCAGCCGCCGCGACGTTCTCGGCCACGGTCAAATCCGACATTACCCGCACCAGCTGGAAGGTGCGGGCAAGCCCGAGTCGGGCGATCCGGTACGGCTTCAGTCCGCCGATCATGGTGCCGCCGAACAGGATCGAGCCCGATGCCGGCACCAGCGCGCCGGACATGAGATTCAGCAGTGTCGTCTTGCCGGAGCCGTTGGGACCGATGACGCCGACGATCTGCCCGCGCGCGACCTCGAAGCTGACCTTGTCGACCGCGCGCAGGCCGCCGAACGACTTGCTGGCGTTGTCCACACGCAGCAGCGGTCCGCGCTCGTCGCGGACAGGGGCAGCGCCAGAGGCGCCGTTCTCCGGTATCGACCATGACCATGGAGCAACCAGCCCGATCACACCCTTTGGCAGCATCATGACGATGAGCACGAAGACCGCGCCGAGCACGATACTGAAATGGTTCGGCAGCGTCGCGGTGAGAACCTCGAATAGCAGCACCAGCGGGATCACGCCGAGCACAGGACCGAACAGCGAGCCGGCACCGCCGAGCAGTGCCATGATGACGACCTGGAAGGAGATCATCGGATTGAACGCAATCGACGGATCGATATAGGTCCAGCGCGGCGCCATAACCGCGCCGGTTACCGACATGAAGAGGGCGCTCAGGATGAACACCGCGAGCTTGATGCGGGTGGCGTCGATTCCGGAATGGCTGGCTGCCGTCTCATCCGCGCCGATTGCGCGCAGCGCCAGGCCATAACGCGAGCGGCCAAGCAGGAAGCCGGTCAGGAAAACGAGCGCGGTGAGGCCGAGCAGTTGCCAGTAGAGCACGTCCTGGGTCACGGCGCTGAAGAGATAGCGGCCGACGGATTTGTGGACGTTGACCTCGTACCAGATCACGAGCTGGCGGATCAGCTCGGCGAGCCCAAAGGAGAAGATCACGAAGTAGATGCCGGATAGACGTAGCGTGGACAGACCCGTGATCGCGGCGACCAGCGCACCGAGCACGGCCGCGGCCAACAGCACGACGGGCCAGGACCAGGTCTCGCCGAGGACAGCGGCCGTATAGGCGCCGATGCCGAAGAAGGCGACGGTCGCGAGCGAGATGTAGCGGGTCGGCCCAGAGAACATCGCCCAAGCCGTCGCCAGGATCGTGAAGTAGAGGACGCTGATGCCGAGCGCGAGATAATAGCCATTGGCATAGAGCGGCAATGCGGCGACGGCTGCGGCGAGCGCGAGCGCCGCACACCATCCAAGTGTCCTGGATCCAAGCGTCCTGGCGGCCTTCGCGCTCACGCGGCAGCCCTCCCGAACAGGCCTGTGGGCTTGATGAGCAGAACCGCCAGGAACAGTGCATAGGTGGCGGCGAGTGTCAGGCCGGGATCGACCAACCGCGCTACGGCGGTCTCGACGACGCCGAGCATCAGCCCGGCCACCAGCGCGCCCATCACATTGCCGACACCGCCCATGATCACGACCACCAGCGCCTTCATCGTGAAGACAACGCCCATCGAGGCGTTGAAGGTGAGGAACATGCTGACCAGCACACCGCCGATCGCGACCAGCCCGCCGCCGCAGGCAAAAGTGAAGCCCGACATGGACGGCACGTCGATGCCGACCAGCCGCGCCGCACCGGGATCGACCGCGATGGCGCGGACCGCCGTGCCGATCCGCGTGCGCGTCAGCGCCAGATAGACGGCGGTACTGATCACGGCCGCGAACAGCAGCGCGACGAGCCGGTTAACAGCGAGCGTGGTGCCGAGCACGACCACGGGGATGGAGAGATAGCTGTAGCTGTAATACTGGCCACCGAACGCGACCAGCATGATGCCCTGGATGACAAACAGCATGCCGAAGGTGGCGAGGATGCTGTCGATCTCCTGGGCGCCGCGATCCTTGCCGCGCCGCATGAGACGTTCGAGCAGGAACCGGTAAAGCAGCCAGTTCAGCGCCGCTGCGCAGGGAACGGCGAGCAGCAGCGCAACCAGCGGGCTCAATCCGAGACCGGTGTAGAGAGACAGCGCACCGAAGGCGGCCGCGATGAGCGACTCGCCATAGGAGAGGTTCATGACGCGTGCCACACCGTATTGCAGCGTCAGGCCGAGTGCGATGAGGGCATACATGCCCCCAAGCACGAGGCCCGGCAGGACGATATCGAACAACAGCATGAAGCGGTGTCCTACTGGCCGGCGGGGCGGGCTGGTCTCACGACGAGACCCGCCCGCCAGGTTGCCGTTACTGCCACTGCGGCTTTGGCACCACGGGCGTGCGTGCACCGGGCAGGGTGGTCGGCGCGAGCCCGTAGAACTCGCCGTTCTGCCACTGGCCGACGCTCCAGACCTCCTGAAGCAGGCCGTCCTTCAACTTGACCTTGCCGATGATGGTGTCGAACGTGCCCGAGCGAATTTCCGCCGCAACCGCGGCGCGATCCACCTTGCCGACCTTTTCGATCGCCTGCTGGAGCACCTGGAGGCTCGCATAGGTGATCGGGCTCGCCCAGCGATCCGGCTCCTTTCCGGTGGCCGCCTTGTGACGCGTGAGATAGTCCTTCAGTTGTGGCGAGTCCGCGTTCCAGCCGCCGATCCCCATCACGCCGTCGCTGCTTGCGGCAAACTTGCCCTTGTAAAGCGGAAAGGCGGTGCCGACGCCAACATAGAAGATCTTGGGGTTGAACTTCAGGAGCTGCGCTTGCTCGGTCAGCGCGATGGTATCGGGTGGATAGCTGAAGGCGATGAACGCATCGGGCTTGGCGGCAATCGCGTCATTCAGCAGCGGCTGGAGATCCTGCGACCCCAGCGGATAGGTCTTGTCGTAAGCGAGCGTGAAGCCGTGCTTCTTGAAGGCCTCCCGGCCGGCGGCGGCAAGCTCGATGCCGAACTGATCGGCGACGCTGACCATCGCGACATTCCCGCCGATCTTGCCTTCACTCTTCAACTTGCCCAGCAGTTCGGCAAGCGCCTCGGAGATCTGCGCGGACGTGCCGAGCCAGAAGGTCGCGTTCGACCAGCGCTTCGCGAGCTCCGGCGCCTTGTCGGTGACCGAGGTGACGGCCAGGTGAGGGTAACCGAGCCTGTTCAGGGTCGGGCCGACCGCGAGATTGAGGCCCGTTCCCCATGGCGGCAGAATGAAGTCGACCTTGTCCTGGTTGGCGAGGCGCTCGATCGCCTTCACCGCTTCCTCCGAGCTGGAGCGATCGTCGTATTCGACGACCTCGATGGGCAGTCGCTTGTCGCCAAGCTTGATGCCGCCGGCCGCGTTCACGTCCTTCACCCACAATTCGTAATTGGGCAGTGTGGTGATACTCGCGCCGCCGGCATAGGGGCCGGTCTTGGAAATTGCGTAGCCGATGCGGATCTTGTCTTGTGCCTCGGCGGCGGACGTCAAGGTCCAGAGTGCCGCGGCCATCGCGGTCAGGCTGGTGATGCGCAGCAGCGTTCGACGGTTCGTTGAGAACATGCCGAGTCTCCCTCCGTGTTTCTCCCATGCGATCGCTCGCAGGGATGAAAGTGCGTCGTTTCCTCTCCATCCCGGTCTTTCTGCTCGGCAGCTTCTTGGAGGTGCCGTGGCCGGGACTTGACCCAGCAAGCACCTTCGGCTTTTGTCCTTCAATGGACAGATCCGGCGAAAGATTGCACGTTTCTGGTCGCGCCGGCCAAGTGCGTCGAGCGGTCGCGGACGCCGAGCGTGCTCAAATTGTTGCCCCGCCCAGTGGGGCTGCTGCGATCGGCGCCGAGGTCATCGTGTCGCACTATGAGCCGCGACGCTGGGCGCTCGATTCCCGGGCGGCGCGGCCCTTTATTCATCTGCTCTGTCTGCACGGCAGTGGCGTCGCGGACATCCGTCGCGAGGGCGAGAGAATCGCATTGTCTGGCCCCGCTATCGTCTGGCTGCCGGCGGGATCGGCCAACTATCTCGACGTGGCGGCGGGCACGGCCGCGGAGTTGCTCCGTTTGAAATCGGGCGCGTGGCACCGCTACCTGCCGCCGTCGGCCGAGGCGGCCTATCTGGCTCTCGATCGCGCCGACGGGATCATGGCGCTTCCGGTCGATCCCGACCTCGTCACCACCGTGTCGCGCTCGATTGCCGCGATTGCGACCGAGATCGCGACACCGGCGCGCAGCGGCGCCGCGTCGATCATATCCGCGGAGCTGACGCTGATTGCATTGCGCTTCCGGCGTCTTTTTGCAGGCGACAGCGGTCCGGAAGAGGAAGGCAGCAGCGCGGAGATCCTGAGCCGCTTCCGCAGTCTGCTCGAAGAGCGATACCATCAGCAACTCCGGGTCGCCGACTACGCCAGCTTGCTCGGCATGACGCCGGACCGCCTGCATGCTCTGTGCAGCCGGGAGCTGAAGCGGTCACCGAGCGCCCTGATCCAGCAGCGTGTCGTCAGGGAAGCGGCGGCACGACTGGAGGCGAACACCGCGACCGTGAAACAGATAGCGTTTGCGCTCGGCTTCAAGGACACCGCCTATTTCAGCCGCTTCTTCAGCAAGCACGCCGGTGAAGCCCCCGGGGCCTGGCGGCGGCGCGCCGGCGCCCGTGGCGCGATGGGACGGTCGAAGCCGACGCTGAACTTCGCCGACTGGCCGTAATGGGGGCGGTGCGACGGTCAAGCACGCTCAAGGGTGAGATCGAGCCCGAGGCGCGCCAGCATGCGCCGGAAATCCGCAAGGTCGTAACCCTGTCGCTCCGAAACCAGCGTCCGGAAGGCACCAGAGCCGGTGGTGACGTAGGGAGCGACGGCCTCAACCACATCGTCGGCCGGATCGAGAAAGCGCAAGTTCGGCCCGGCTTTCTCGAAGTAGCGAGAAAGCCAAGGCAGATGCGTGGATGACAGCGTGGCCGTATCGGTGTCCGGATGCAACGCGTCGAGCTTGGCCTGCACCGCGGCCAGAGTTCTGTCAGCGTCGGTGAGGAACGCGCCATTCTCGACCAGCTCGACGAGATCCGAGGCGCTGACGAGGTCAACCTGGCCTAGTCCTGCGGACTCGCGCTCGACGTAAGCCCGTATTTCCGAGCTCGCGATCAATGAGGCGACGCCCAAGACGGCGATCCGCTTCGTGAGGGAGGCGCCGAGCGCACGCTGTACGGGCGGAAACACGCCGACGATAGGGCTCCGGCTCCAGGTCTTGAGATCGTCGAGGACCATGACCGATGGCGCATTGGAGGCGATCACGATCGCTGCCGGACCATGATCTTCCAGGCGTTCGATCGTGCTGCGCATGACGGAGAGCAGTTCGGCTCTGCCCTTGCCGCCGTAGGGGAAGTTGGCGCGGTCCGCGAAGTAGAGCACATCCTGACCGGGGAAACGGTCTGCGATCTTGCGCGCGATGGCGTAGCTGCCGATCCCGGCATCGAAGACCGCGATCGGTTGTTTCAGGATTGTTCTATTCACGATGCAGTACGCCGCTCCGTTGAAGGGCAGCTAGTCTGTGCAACAGCTAAGCCTTGATGTAAACCCACGCGCTGAGGCCGGAACGCAAAATGACTTCGACGCGCTTGTAGTCGGCGACCTCATACTGGTCCGCCGCTCGCAATTCATCGCCGGTGATTTCAAATACCGTGCCGTCTACTGCATCGTTCGGATCGTTTGTCGGAACGACGATAGGGTGAAATCGCTCACCACTCTTTGCGAGAACGTCCGGATCCGTTATTTCGATGAGGTCTTTTCTAAATCCCGGCATAGCATCGCGACGTCCGGCAAGCAGCCGACCAAAGGATGATAGCTGCACGCTCTCAAGCTGCAACGTGCCATAAGAAAACAAGAGTATCTTCTCGCTAGCGGCCATGCGTACCTCACATCGGTCAATATATGACATACGTCGCTCGGCGACCCGCTGCCAAGCACGTTGCTCTTCAGATCAACGATAATTTCGCTGAGTTCGGGGGCAGGCGGCTGGTCAGCGCTTACGGCAGGACACAGCGTGCGAAGTGAGCGCTGAGCTCGCCACAGTCCTTAAGAACGGCAAAGTACAGACGGTTCACTTTACGATTTCGCAAACCGTCAGGTGCTCTGCCTGGTTCGGATACGTATCTCGCGCCGATACACCGCGCCACCATGCATCAAGCGCGTGGCGGTCGTAGCGGAGCTTGACGCTCATGCCACCGGCGAACCTGATCCAGTCGGTAAAGTGGTCGTCGGAAACCGCGATCACCACGGGGATATCGGCATCGAGTGCCCGCTTGATCAGATGGGCCAGCCCCTTGCCGTCGCGCTCCCGTTTGCCGAAGCGGTTGATGACGACGAGGTCGGCGCCATGTTCCAACGCCTCGGCGATCCGCTCGGCGGCGTTCTGGAGTCGCGCGGGATCGAGCCGGCAAGCGCTCGCGGCGGGATCGAAGTCCTGCGCCAGCAAGAGTTTCTCGCCGTTGTGAAGCAGCACCGCCGAAAGGCTGGAGTCGGCGCACTGGCCTGCCTGCACCATGCCTACGACGCGGACGCCGCGGGCACTCAGATCGGCCGCGAAGCCGCGCAAGACGGTGTCGGGGTCCTGATGCGGCGCATAGACCAGGGCGGCAAGATCGCATTGTGCATCGAACATCGTCCGCCTCCGCTTGACTGAGAATGAGCCGGGGCCGCGGCGTTGCGCCGGGCCCCGGATTTTCGCGTCAGGCCGCAGGCGGCCCGTTGATGATCTGGAGCTGGGTGAATTCGGCAAGGCCCTCCTCGGCGAATTCGGTGCCGATGCCCGACTGCTTGGCGCCGCCGAACGGGATGTGCGGGGCCATGTCGAGGTGCTTGTTGATCCACACCGTACCGGACTCGAGCTGGCTTGCGACCTCGTGGGCACGCTTGATGTCGGATGACCACACCGAGGCGCCGAGCCCGTAGGTGGTGGCGTTGGCGCGGCGGATCACGTCATCCTTGTCGGAATATTTGATCAGCGGAAGCACGGGACCGAACTGCTCCTCGTCGACCAGCTTCGAGCCCTCCTGGATGTCGCGCACGATGGTCGGCTCGATGAAGTAGCCGGGGCGGTCCATCGCAGCTCCGCCTGCGACAACCTTGCCGTTCTTGTGTGCATCATCGAGGAACGCCTTGACCTTCTCGTACTGCATCTTGTTCTGCAGCGGACCGAGCTTGGTGCCCTGCTTGGAGCCGTCGTCCACGACAGTGTTTTTCGCGATCGCAACCAGCTCGTTGCAGAGCTCGTCATAGACGGATTCGTGCACGTAGAGCCGCTTGATTGCGAGGCAGACCTGGCCGGAGTTCTGGAAGGCGCCCTCGAAAATGCCCGGCGCGACCTTCTTCGGATCGACGTCGTCGAGCACGATGCCGGCATCGTTGCCGCCGAGCTCGAGAGTGATGCGCTTGAGGGTCTGGGCCGCACTCGCCATCACCTTCTGGCCGGTGGCAGAGGAGCCGGTGAACGAGATCTTGCGGATATCCGGATGCTTGGTCATTTCACCGCCGAGATCGTTGGCATCGGTGATGACGTTGAGCACGCCCCTCGGCAGTACGTCCTTGATCAGCTCGGCAAAGCGCAGCGTCGCCAGCGGTGTGGTCGGCGCGGGCTTGACGACCAGCGTGTTGCCGGCGAGCAGCGCCGACGGCAGCTTGAAGCTGAGGATCAGGAGCGGATAGTTCCAGGGGATGATCGCGCCGACGACGCCGAGCGGCCGGCGATACGCCTCGACCTTGCGGTCACCGGAATTCTCGATCACGCGCATCGGTAATTCGAGCGAGCCGAGATAGCGGAAGAACGCCGCCATGCCGAGGACTTCACCAGTGGCGTCGGTCAGCGGCTTACCCTGTTCGGAGGTCAGGATGCGCGCGAGCTCGCCGGAATTGGCCTCGATGACATCGGCCATCTTGATCACGAGCTTGCGCCGCTCCTCGATCGGCGTGGCGGCCCAGGCCGGGTAGGCGGCTTTCGCCGCGGCCACGGCCGCGTCGAGCTGGCCCTTCGAGGCGCGCGGACACTGCGCCAGCACCTCTTCGGTCGCGGGATTGAGCACGGGCATGGTCAGGTCGCCGGGCACCATCTTGCCGTCGATGAGAAGATTGTAGTCGCTCATTGGCTTTTTCGCTCCCTGTCAAAACGGGCCGTTCGGGCCTCGCTATATCCATACATATATCACGACTTCGGCCGGTGAGCCATGGCACGCGTTTCGAGCGGTTCCAAAAAAGGCGGCTGGACGCGGCGCCAGATATCGATATATCGTGAAGGATATAGCGAAGGGCCGGTGTCGGAGCGTGCAATGGAAATCAGCGTCAAGTCGCTCACGACCTGCGAGGTGGCGCCCGATGGCGGCGCGATCGCGTTGCGGTTCGAGGATGTCGCGGGCAGGCCTGCCGAGGTGCGCGTCTCGCTCAACCAGGTCGGCGCGCTTATCATGACGCTGCCCGGCCTGCTCGAAACCGCGCTGAAGGCGCGCTATGGCGACCAGAGCCTGCGCTATGCCTATCCGCTGGCGGCCTGGGTGGTCGAGCAATCGACGGATGCGACCCAGCGCATCGTCACGCTCGAGACGGAGGACGGCTTCAAGGTGCGCTTCTCGATCCCGAAAGCCGAGCAGAGCCTGCTCGGCGAGGCCCTGATCCAGCCGGCGCCTGAGATCGCGGTGCGGCCGAACTAGGGTGTATCCTCACGAAGATGCGCGCATCCCCAGGCGTTCGGCGAAGCGGATCAGGTAACCATCCGGATCCTGAACGAGAAATTCGCGCTGACCGCACTCTTGGTCACCGACCCGATACCAAGCTTCGTTCGGTTGCTCATAGAGTGGCCATTCAGCATCGCGTAGAGCGTTCAGGACAGGCTCGATACGATCGACGACGATCTGAAGATTGATGCCTCGTCCAAACGGGCGCCGCATCTCGGCCGTCTCCCAACGCCCGTTCAATTCGCAGAGCATAACTTGCAAACGTCCCCTAACGAGATATGCAAATCGAGCAGCTGGGCGGTCACAGGCGACTTCGAAACCAAGTAGCTCTCGCCAGAACGATAAGCTGTTTTGAATGTTCGAAACGCCGAGTTCGGGGACGAGATCGGCCCAGCCGTCTCGCGGCGCGCTGCCTGTGCTATCGCAGGTCGCGCGAGAGGCGGGGTCTGAAAGCAGCGGTTTGGGCATTTTGGCGTGGCCTATGTGTCATGATCCCTGCAGACAAGCTATCACGTCGGTATGCGGTGTGGCGTAGGCGCTGCCACAAGGCCGGCGTCCGCTTCAGCCGATCTCCGGATCGATCTACCACTAACAACCGACCTTATCCGCGCACCTACGACGCCCGGCAGTCGACCGCCGATCTCATCCCAATACATTGACAATTTGGTGCGGCCTCTCGGTGCTTTGATCCGAGCATGCCCCATCTCACCCGCCGCCGAGACCGAAACGCCCGACAGGAAGGCTGTCTGATCTACTGCGGCGATGTCGAGGTCGGCAGCATAAGCCTGCGTACAGGAAATCCGATCGAGAGTGATCCATGGCAACGGCGCTGCAGCTCGAGAGCTAGCTCGCGTTGAGTGGTACGTTGGTCAGCGACCAGAACTGCTTCACCACCTTCCACCGGCTACAACGGTTATTGGGTGACGGTGAAGGGCGGGCATTGTAGAATGTTTGCAAGACAGAAAGGCAACTATACCGATATTTCCGCATCATCTTGAAGCCGTCGAACACAGGAAGGCCCGTATCTGAAAGCTTGCGAGGGGCGTTATGCCCCGAGCTTGTGGTGAGTGAAGAGACAAGTAAGCCAAGGAGGGAAAGGAAATGCGGCAATCAATCGTACCATTTGCTGTTGCTTCTGGCCTTGCTGTCCTAGCAGCAGCACAAATCCTGCCGAAGGCGGCATTGCAGGCCGCCGAGATGCAAATGAAGCCTCCGGTCAATGTTGAAGACATCAAGTGGGGTCCCGCTCCTCCGACCATCCCGCCCGGTGCGCAACTCGCCGTCGTGGCTGGTGACCCAAGCAAGGAGGGGCCGTTCACGATGCGGTTAAAGATGCCAGCAAACTACAAAGTCCCGGCACATCACCATCCCACCGACGAATTCGTGACGGTGATCTCCGGTGACTTCCGTGTCGGTCTCGGCGACAAGCTCGATATGGACAAGGGCCAGTCCCTTAAGGCTGGAGCTTTTGCCGAAATGCCAGCAGGCATGAACCACTATGCCTGGACGACGGAAGATACCGTGGTACAGATCGCCGGGCCCGGGCCGTTCGCTATCACCTACGCCAATCCGGCCGATGACCCGAGCAAGCAAGCCGCAAAATAGCGGATGGCTCGAGAAGCAAAATGAAGCTCAGAGGTGGCCGGGTCGCCAAGTCCTATCTCGGCCTCCAAGAGTCGACATCCAGGGTTTAAGCACATGATCAAGCAAAATGGCCCCGATGCAATGCACGCCGGGGCCATTCGCTATGGGCCATCTCCTGCCATTACGACCGTCCTCGTGGAAAGTGTTGAGCGGGCTCAGGGATCACAACCCAATCGTGCTTGCCTTCCTCCCAAACTGACCGAACGGGAGCCGGGTATGTTGGATCGCATATCGCCCCGACAGCGATCCCAATCAAGGTGGGATGCTTTCCGGCGCGGGCATAAACGGTAGACCCGCAGGTTGGACAGAAGAAGGTCTCGAACGTGCCACCCGTTGCAGTCGGCCTCTCATAGCGAGTCGCCTTGCCTGCTATCTTGACGCTATCATTTGAATAGTAGGCTAATACGCCGAACGGCGACCCGCTTCGCCGCTGACAGTCGCTGCAATGGCAAGCGACAACCGACAAGCTCGGGCCCGGTAAATTCACGGAGAGCTGTCCGCATTGACACATGGCATCCATCGTCGACTCCGTTGCTTCCTCGCACAGTAGCGCTGGGCCCAAGGTCCGCAATGGGTCGAAATGCGAAGACCTCAGTATGAGCAAACCTGGTTCGCCAGGCCCCGTGTCCGGATTTCGACGAGGCGCCTGGGCTGGTGGTCATGGGATGGCCTCGCCATGATGAAGCAGGCACCCGGCGCCCGTGATGCCGCCGATGTGACTATTCGTGAAGCTACCAATTGTTGGGACGGCGCGACCTGAGCCTTACCTAATTGGCCGCAGCGGTCGATTGGAGAGAAGCGATGCGTTCCATTTTGGCCTTGAGCGTTTTGATTACCCTGTGTGCCTCTGCGAGCGCGGCTACGGTGCGCCACGTGCACCCGCGGCAGGCGATTGTTCGTCCCAATCAGGGCACGATCGCCTCAGACCCCGCTTCGGGTTTTGCCTACGTTCCAGCTGGCCCGCCGATTCACTACCGGGCGGCACCGTACACTGACTACGACGAACCGTATCCGGGGGCTTCCCAGGGTTACGCGCCTGGCGAACGCGAAGAATTTCTCGATAGTGTGAGACGGGGTGGCTAGACCGCCCGCTTTTCCGGCGGAGGTGGACATCTACGCATTCGTGAGTGCACGTCCTCAGTCCGAGGTCAGTCGACGGCCTCCGCCCTCGGCGGAAGCCGCCGGATCTGGAAACCGGTCTTGTTCTGCTCGAAACCGGCCGACGCGTAGAATGCCAGGGTCGAAGGCTTCGTTGAGCCCGTCATCAGCATGACCTTGTAGCAATCGGCCTGCCATGCGGCGGCGACGGCCGCGTGCAGCAGTTGCTTGCCGTAGCCACGTCCTCTGGACGCTGCATGGGTGACGACGTTCTCGATCAACCCATAGGGCTGGCCACCGCGCGTCAGGTTGGGAACGACGATCAGCGTGCAGGACGCGACGATGGCGTCTTCGGCGATCCCGATGAATATCGCGCTTCCGTGATAGCGCTGCAGCTCCTCGAGGCGACGCTTGGCGACATCGAGCGAGGGGATGCGGTCGGCCGGATCAAGATGCGGATAAAGCGCGAGGAGTTGCGGGAGATCGGCGGGAAGGGCCGAGCGGACGATGAGAGGGTTATCCATGTGCGGTCGGATCGATCATGCCTTGCGCGAGCGCTTGATGTCCGTCTTCAGCGCCATCAGCTCCTTGCGCACGGCGCGCGCGGCGTCGCGCTCGATCTTGCGGTAGCGCGCGACGAGCGCGGTGCCGAACGGGGTCAGCATCGCCCCGCCGCCGTTCTTGCCGCCGGTCTGGGGCTCGACCGCTGCATGCCCACAGATGCGGTTGATCTCGTCCACGAGATCCCAGGCGCGCTTGTAGGACATGTCCATGGCGCGCCCAGCGGCCGAGATCGAGCCGTGCTCCCTGATGTTCTCCAGGAGCTGGATCTTGCCGGGCCCGATCCGGTCCTGGGCATCCAGATCGATCCGGACGCTCAATTGGGGAAGCGATTTTGCGCCCGCGCGCGACATGACTGGCTCTCTTCGGTCTCGGTTCGCAAGATTGCCACCGGGCAGGCCGCCGAACAAGGCAAACGGGCGGGATATCCCTTATGGCGATTTTATGAACGGCACGCCGCGCTCCCGCGGCTGCTGGTCGCAGCTCGGCCGGCTTGATTTGGCCGGGGCGAACTTTATGTCTCCCTTCAACAGAATCCGGGCCCCTCTGACGAGGCCGCCGATCCCCTCGGCCAACCTCGTGATGTCGGATGACCTGTCCCGCGCGCGAATGCGTTTGGATTGGACGATCGTTGGGCCCAGCGCACCTGCTCTCATCGACCAGCCATCCTCATCGCTCCCCGTGCGCGGTCACAACCGTATGCTTGAGGAGCTATGATGCCTGACGCAGAACCTTTGAGCCCCATCCAGGGCGAGATCACCGAACCGTCCAGCCTGCAAGAGCAGGCCGCCGCCGCGCTCGTGATTGCCGGCGCGCTGGTCGCCGTCGCCGACCGCCGTGTCGCTGCAGTCGAACGCGAGGAGGTGACCCGTTTCATCCGGGAGCGCGGGCTCGCCCCGCACATCTCCGAAGCGCGGCTGGCCGCGATGTTCGACGAGCTCGCCGAGCGGCTGGAGCAGCCTGATTTCGCCAATGTCGTTATCGACACGCTGCGCCCAGTCTCGGACCTGCCGCTGGCCGCGCATCTCGTCGACATCTCCGAGCGCGTCGCCGCTGCGGACGAGGACGTCCATCCGCATGAGGTGCAGGCGATCAAGCTGCTCCGCCTGCTGACACTTGTGCTGCCACGATCCAAGCCTGTTGCAGCGCGCGGCGAAGGCCGCCTCGCATCCGGAGCGTGAGCATGAGCGCAGGCGCCGACGATCACGCGAGATCGCGCGAGCGCGCCACCGGCGAGGCCGCCGGTGGCGATCCGCGCCTTGACGCGCTCATCGGTCGCCTGCCGCCACGCGTGAGCGGCGCTATCACCTATCTGCTGCGACCTTCAAACCGCTGGGTGAGGATGCCGGCCGGCGCGCTGCTCGTCATCGGCGGGGTGCTGTCGTTCCTGCCGGTGCTCGGCATCTGGATGCTGCCGCTCGGCCTCGCACTGCTAGCCGAGGACGTGCCGGGCTTGCGCGCGCAGCGCTCGAAAGTCCTGGACTGGATCGAGCGCCGCAAGCCGCACTGGCTCGATGTCGCCTCGCGTCCGAATGATCAGACATGAGCGAGTTCATCACCCCCGAAGCGCTCACCGCGCTGATTCAGGTCGTCTTGATCGACCTCGTGCTCGCCGGTGACAATGCCGTCGTCATCGGCCTTGCCGCGGCGGGTTTGCCTGCCGGCCAGCGCCGCCGCGCCATCATCGTCGGCATCGCGGCCGCGACGGTGCTGCGCATCGTCTTCGCCGGTGTTGCGACCCAGCTTCTCCAGGTGCTTGGCCTCCTGCTGGCCGGCGGCGTGCTGCTGCTGTGGGTCTGCTGGAAGATGTGGCGTGAATTGCGCGAGCAGGCCTCCCACGCCGGCGAGCTTGCGCTCAGTCACGCCGGGGTAGGTAGCGCGGCGCAAGCACGGGCGCCGCGCAAGACGTTCCGGCAGGCGGCGCTCCAGATCGTCGCCGCCGACGTCTCGATGTCGCTCGACAACGTGCTGGCTGTCGCAGGCGCTGCACGCGAGCATCCGTTCATCCTGGCCTTCGGCCTGATGCTGTCGGTCGCGCTGATGGGCATTGCCGCCGATCTGCTCGGCCGCGTGCTCCAGAAGCAGCGCTGGATCGCCTATGTCGGTCTCGCCATCATCGTCTACGTCGCCTTTGAGATGATCTGGCGCGGCTCGCTCGAGCTCGCGCCGGTCATCGCCAGCCTCTGATCCCAGCCTTTCTGACCTCGCCTGCAATCCGGAGTGATCCATGACGTCCGAATCCCAAGCACCTTTGAGCCGCGCGGCCTCGCCCCGGCTCGGCCTGTTCCCACGGCTGATCTTCGGCTCGCGCTGGCTGCAAGTGCCACTCTATGTCGGCCTCATCGTCGCGCAGGCCGTCTACGTGCTCTTGTTCCTCAAGGAGCTCTGGCATCTGGCCGCGCACTGGTTCGACGTCAACGAGCAGCAGATCATGCTGACCGTGCTCGGGCTGATCGACGTCGTCATGATCTCCAACCTGCTCGTGATGGTGATCGTCGGCGGCTACGAGACCTTCGTCTCGCGCCTCAACCTGCGCGGCCATCCCGACGAGCCGGAATGGCTGAGCCACGTCAACGCCAGCGCGCTCAAGATCAAGCTTGCGATGGCGATCGTCGGCATCTCCTCGATCTCGCTGCTCAGGACCTTCATCGAGGCCGGCAATCTCGGCACCGCGCGCAGCAATTTCACCGAGAGCGGCGTGATGTGGCAGGTCATCATCCACCTCACCTTCATCGTCTCGGCGATCGGGATCGCCTGGGTCGATCGCCTGGGCGAAGCCGCGCATCGCAAGGCGGCCGATCACGCGAAGGCCGCCGGCCATTGAGCCGGCGTCGCCATCTCACAGATGGCGCGAGCGCGCCCGCGTCTCCGAGGGCGTCTCGCCGAAGGCCGATTTGTAGCCTTTCGCGAAATCGCCCATGTGCCAGAAGCCGTTGGCGAGCGCCACGGCCTTGACGGTGAGACCTGTGCTTCCGCTCACGAGCTGCTTGCGGGCAGCCCATAGCCGCTTCATCCGCAGATAATGATGCAGGCTCATGCCATGGACGGTCTGAGCGGCGGCCTGGAGCGTCCGCACGGAAACATTGAGGGTCGTTGCGAGATCGTCGCTGTAGAGCGGCACGCCTCCCAGCAGCATGGCCTGCTCGTCGAGCCGCCCGATCAGCCGGCGGTGCCTGTCGAACGTGCCTGGCCGCGCGCGCAACGCCGCATCGGGAACTAACGCGGCGTCGAGCGCGCCCAGCAGGCTTTCCTGGACCGGACGGTTGATGGCCTCGAATTGCGCGGTATCGTTGCAGCCCGACGCGAGGCAAAACATGTCGAGGATCGCTGCGCGCAGGCGATGCCGCGGCTCGTCGGCAAGCCGGTAGAACTCGAGCCCGGCGTTGAAATCGGCCCAACCGCGATGGCGCATGTCGGAGTTGAAGCGCAGCATCAGATAGGTGTTCGCGTGCTGCTCGATGGCGCGCATCGGGACCTTGCCGCGCACGAGGCCAATCATGGAGTTGTCGATCTCGCGGCCATTTACGACGGAGTGCGTGGCGAGCGGCACGACGAGGCCGACGCCGCGGTCGATGCCGATGTCCGCTTCCAGATGCCGCGCGAAGGAGCGCTGCATCACCATGAGGCTGTCCTGGAGCGGCAGGCTGGCGCGGAACGCCGAGAAGTGTCGCGGTTCGAGCGGAATGCTGGTTCCGCCGCCGAGCACCTCGGTGGGACGGAACTGGTCGAAATCGGTAAATCGCTCGATGATCAGGATTCGCGACGGCTTCAGCCAGCGGACGGGCATCTTCGTTTCCCAAATCAATCCTCGTCCAAGAGCCGCGGTCCTCCATGTCTCGAAGCCTCGGATGGGGGCCGGCGCGCGGATGAAGGCGATGGAACTCCCGCGCGCCGGATTGAGCAAAGCGCGTGACGTGGCAGGCGCTTCACGGATGGTTCAATGCATTCGAGCGTGCAGGGCCGAACGACTGACAGTCTTTTTGGTGTTTGAGCAGCCGCTAAGGGTAGCTGCGATTCGAGGCGTTTCCTCAAAAGGGGCGGCATTAACGTACCTTCCGGCGGTGCCGTCCCATGAACTATAGATAACCCCCTGGAACTTAAGCCGATATGGCGAATGCGCGGCGGTTTGGTATTTTGCGCGTGATGAGTCCCGGTCTCGCGTGAGGCCGAGGTCTGGGGTCTTGGGATGGCGCCATGCCCAATCGATTGGACGACCTGTCCGCGCGGGGATTTTCGAAGACACTGACGCTGGATGCAGCGAACGAACTCGCCCACGCGATGTACGGCGGCGATGCTCGCGTCGAGCGGCTCGGGCAGACGCGGCGCGTGACGATCGATTTCAAGGCGATCCATTTTGGCGCGGCGCAGCTGATGCGGGTCGATCTGGCCGGCTTGAGCGTCGAGCGCAGCACCGATGATTCCCTGCACGTCTCGATGCCCGTCAGCGGCGGCTTCCGCCGCGGCCGGGGCTACAATTTGCGGGACTATTACCCGATGCGCCAGGCCAGCATCGGCCGGCCATTCGAGCGGTCGAAGCTCGAGGTCACGGATGCCTCCGTGCTGGTGTTCTACGTGCCCAGGAACGCCGCGGTCGAACGCGCCGAGCGGCTGACCGGCCGCGCGCAGGATACGGACACGCTGCTGTCTGACTTGAGGGAAGGTCTCGACCTCGGCGCGCCGGTTGCCGCTGCATTGGCCCGGCACTTGAACGCAGCGATGGCCGAGATGACCAGCCTGAACGCCATCGGCATGGGGCGGCTTGCGGCGGCTGCGACCGAGGAGACGCTGGTCAATCTGGTGACGGCCGCGATGTTTCCGCGCGTCGCGCAGGCGCTCTCCGTGAGCCATATCGACCGCAGCCCGGCCATCGTCCGTCGCGCGCGCGACTACATCAAGGCGCATGCCGATCAGCCGATCGAGATATCGAAGCTCGCGGCCGAGCTCGGCGTCAGCCTGCGCTCGCTCCAGGAGAATTTTCAGCGCTATCTCGGCTATTCGCCGCGCGACTGGATGCTGACATGCCGGCTCGAACGCGCGCGCGAGCGGCTGCTCGTCGATGACGGGAGGGGGTCGGTGACGACGGCGGCGCTCGACGCCGGCTTCAGCGATCTCGGACATTTCGCCGGAAAGTATCGCGAAAAGTTCGGTGAGCTGCCGTCGGAGACGTTGCGGCGGGTGAGGGGCGACGCGGTCTAACGGAGACGTCTCGCCCTCGAGGGACGAGCGGGGATGCCATCAGGCTCAGCGCGCAAGATGCCGCGTGGTGTTCGGCGGTTTGCTTTGCATCGACCGCACGAGTTGTTGAGCGATCCGATGCGAACTTCTGCCACGATGGACGATTAGCGCGTATCGATCGTCGAGCCAGGAGCGCGGCACCGCATGGAACGTGACGAAGCGCGCTACACCAGCAAGGTTCCCGCAGTCACCCTCGGGTTTTGGATCATCAAGATTGCTGCGACGACGCTCGGCGAGACCGGCGGCGACACCGTGACGATGACGCTGAACTGGGGCTATCTGGCCGGCACGGGCCTGTTCCTTGCGGTACTCGTTGCGCTCGTTGCCATCCAGATCGCGGCGAGGAGTTTCCGTCCAGCGCTCTATTGGGCGACCATCGTTGCGTCGACGACCTTCGGCACCACGATGGCCGATTTCGCCGATCGCTCGCTGGGCATCGGATATGCCGGCGGATCGGCGCTGCTGCTCGCTTGTCTCGTTCTCATCCTGGCGATTTGGTACGCAAGCGAAAAGACGATCTCGGTCGACACGGTCAACACACCGAAAGTGGAGGCGTTCTACTGGGCGGCGATCACCTTCTCGCAGACCCTGGGCACGGCGCTCGGCGACTGGATCGCCGATACCGGCGACATGGGTTATGGCGGCGGAGCGCTGATTTTCCTCGCCGCGCTGGCCGTCGTTGCTGCCTTGTATCTCTGGACCAGCGTATCGCGCGTTGCGCTGTTCTGGATTGCCTTCATCCTCACGCGTCCGCTCGGCGCGACGGTCGGCGACTTCCTCGACAAGCCCCTCAATGAAGGTGGGCTGGCGCTGAGCCGTCCATTGGCATCGGCGGTGCTCGCGATCTTCATCATCGCCTGTCTGTTCGTCATCCCGCAGCGCGCCGGAACGCATCCGCGCAGCTTGCGCGACGAGCCGGCACAGGGATGAGACATGTGGCTCGAGACGTCGACGTTGCGCTAAAACGGCACCAGAACCGGCTTACCCGGTTCGCGACCTGTGCATACCGCGCGCCGGGTCAGATTCGTCCGACGATCAGCTTGAGGGAGCCGACAAAGGAGGCAAGCTTTCGATGTTGGCCGAAGCGCGAGTCCCATCGACCAGAGACCAGATCGCTGCCGAGGCCATCCTCGAAGTGCTGCACTGTATCGTCGTCGACAAAGCTCCAGGCTGAGCAGGCGAGCCGCGCGGCGGGATCAAGCAGCATCTCCGGCCGGCCGTAATAGGCTTCATTGAAGCCATCGGTGCAGTCCAGCGGAATGGGAACGGACAGGACCTCGGTATTGGCCCCGAGTGCCTGAGCGATGCCGCGCACTGGCGGATATCTCACCGACTCGACTGCGATCACCTCGGGACAATAGGCGTTGAGCCAGAAGCGATCGAGTTCGCTCGGTTCGCAGGTCATGATGATGACCGGACCGCGTGTGACCCGCCGTATCTCGCGCAGGCCCGCATTGAGATCTTTCCATTGATGCACGGAGAAGGTCGACATCGCGGCGTCAAAGGAAACGTCATCGAAGGGGAGGTTCTCGGCAACGGCGTCGATTGCCGCGGGAAGATGCGCCGGGCGCTGGTCGCGCATCGATTGTGAGGGTTCAACCGGGGTCACCGTGCGGTCCTTCGGCTCGTACGAGCCGGCACCGGCCCCGACGTTGAGAACGGTCCGCGCATCGCCAAGCGCGACCTCTATCAGACTGGCGATGCGCGGGTCAGGGCGACGAAAATTCGCATAGCCCTTGCCGATCGCGCCGTAATTGGCGTCGCCGGCACTGCCGTCCCGATGGCGCGGCGCTTCGTTTGGCATGAAGGCTCCTATGGCGCAGCTGTGCGCAGCGATGCGTCACGGTGCCCGATCTGGCGAAGCCAGTCGGAGAACACGCGATCAGCCTCGCGCGCAAGTCCGCTTGAGAGTTCTGCGGTCCGTGCCCGAAGCTGCGGCACCGAAATTTTCGTCGCCGTAAGCTCGACAGCGTGGCCGACATACCATTCCTCGAGTTGCCGCGGATCGGCCTCGAGGTGGAATTGCAGCGCCAGCGCATGGCCGTCGCAGGAAAATGCCTGGTTTTCGTAGTTCTCGTTGGCGGCAAGCCGCGTCGCCGAAACCGGGAGATCGAACGTGTCGCCATGCCAGTGCAGGACCGGCGTGGTGCCGGCAAGCGGTCTCAGGCAGGAGGCGAGGCCTGCCTCGGTCAGCGAGACCGGTCCCCAGCCGATCTCCTTGACGTGACCAGGATAGACGCGGGCGCCTAGTGCCTTCGCCATGAGTTGCGCACCGAGGCAGATGCCGAGTGTCGGCAGATCCCGGCCGAGGCGGTGCTCGATGAGCGCGATCTCCCGCGCGATAAACGGATAGCTCTCGGTCTCATAGACGCCGATCGGGCCGCCGAGAGCGATTAGGAGATCGGCATCCCTGATCGAGGAATGGCTGAGATCGTCGACCGGCGCGTCGCAGAAGGAGACGTTCCAGCCCTCGCGCTCCATGATCGGCGCGAGCAGGCCGAGATCCTCGAAGGCGACGTGACGGAGCGCGACGGCAGATCGGCGGCGTTGAAACATTCAGCAAGTCCTGTTGCGCGGAGCTCGGCCAGTATCCGATATATTCCGACTGATATAACGCGTTCCGGACCTCGTCCAGTCGGTTCGGGTCAATGCGGCGTGCGCATCATCGCACGGCATGCATCTCCAGAAAGGCCTTCACGCCGGTGACGTCGCCAGTATCGGTCGGCTGGTAGCCCGGGAGGGCGGCGACCGCGGCACGAAAATCGGCGCCCCGGATGATTTCGAGGATGCGCTGCATCGGCCCGGTATCCAGGAATGCGCGTTTGCAGACGAAGAAATAGTCCTCGGTCACGATCCGGATGAAATCGAGGCCGAAATGCCGGGCGGCGGCTTCGACGCCGAAGCTCACGTCCGCCATACCGCTCGCGACATAGGCGGCGACCGCGGCGTGAGTGAATTCGATCTGCTGTGCGCCGTTGATGCGGCTCTCGTCAATACCGTGTGCAGCGAGCAACTGGTCGAACAACAGGCGCGTGCCGGAATCATGGTCGCGGTTGACGAAGCGCACCCTGGGAGCGGTCAAATCCTGGATCGATCCGATGCCTAGCGGATTGCCGCGCGCGACCATCAGCCCCATCTCGCGCGTGACGAAATTGATGATGCGGTCCTCACGGGGATCGAGCCATTCGCGCGCCGCCTTAATGCCCTGCGCCCGCAAGGCGCCGTGCGGCAGGTGGAGGCCCGAGAGGTCGCAGGCGCCCTGCGCCAGCGAGACCAGCGAATGTTGGTTGCTGACATAGCGCAGGTCGACGCCGATGCCGGGCTCGCGGTCGAGGAATTCGCGAAGCTTCGCTACTGCAAAGCCGTGGCTGGCGTGAACGCGGATTACCGAGGGGCGCTGCTCGAGGAACGGCTTGATCTCGCTTGCAAGCTCCTGCGCGAGGTTATCGAGCTGCGGTCCGAGCCGCGCTTGCATGCGCTCGCCGGCCCATACCAACCGTTCGCCGAACGGCGTGAGCTTGGTGCCCTTGCCGCGCCGGGTCTCGACGAGAGGCGTGCCGAAGAACTCTGACCATTGCTCGATCAGATTCCAGACGTGCCGGTAGGAGAGATGCGCATCGTTGGCCGCGCTCGTTATCTTTCCGGTCTTCCTGATCTCGTTGAGGACACCGAGCATGATCACGGCGGTGCGCGGGCTTCCTTCGCGGCGAAACCGCCAGACGGCCTCGATCTCGATCTGAAGCATCGGCATTCCTTATGAAGTGCGCTTCATATGAGGCGCGTCTACTTGCACACGATATCATATTTACTGCGGCCAATACGCGCCTAGTCTGGCATACCAGAACAGGAGGAAATATGATATCTGTTGCATATGACTTTGCGCACTCGGCGGCCAGCGAGTTCATGTCCCGGCCACAGCATCTATTGATCGACGGCCGCCGCATCCCCGCCAGCTCCGGGCGCACCTTCAAGTCTCTCAACCCTGCGACCGGGCAGGTCATTGCTACCATCGCCGAGGGCAACGAGGCCGACGTCGAGCATGCGGTGGCGGCTGCGCGGCGCGCGTTCGAAGGTCCGTGGCGCACGATGCGCGCCTCCGAGCGTGGCCATATCCTGTTGCGTTGGGCAGACCTGCTGAAGCAGCACGCCGACGAGATCGTCGAGCTCGAGTCGATCGATGTCGGCAAGCCGATCGCGGCAACGCTGCGCCAGGATTTTCCGGCCGCCGTCGACACGCTGATCTACTATGCCGGCTGGGCCGACAAGATCGCCGGCGACGTGGTCCCCGTACGTGATGACGCCTTGACCTATACGGTGCGCGAGCCGGTCGGCGTCGTCGCGGCGATTGTCCCGTGGAATTTCCCGCTGATGATCGGCATGTGGAAGCTCGCGCCCGCGCTTGCCTGTGGCTGTACGGTGGTGATGAAGCCGGCCGAGCTGACTTCGCTGTCGGCACTGCGCATTGCCGAGCTCGCCCTCGAAGCCGGCCTGCCGGCGGGCGTCTTCAACGTCGTCACCGGTCCGGGCCGCGTCGTCGGTGATGCGCTGGTCAATCATCCCGATGTCGACAAGGTCACCTTCACCGGCTCGCCGGGGGTGGGGCGCGGAATCATGAAAGGCGCGGCCAGCAACTTCAAGCGCGTCTCCCTCGAACTCGGCGGCAAGTCGGCCAACGTCATCTTCGACGACGCTGATCTCGAAGCCGCATCGAAGGCGGCCGCTTCCGGCATCTTCTTCAACGCGGGCCAGGTTTGCTCGGCTGGCTCCCGCGTGCTGGTGCAGGAGGGCGCTTATGACGAGGTGGTGGATCGGCTCGCGGACGCGCGCGAAATCGCTGCGTGTGGGCGATCCCCTCGATCGCAAGACGACGCTCGGCCCCGTGATCTCCGAAAAGCAGATGACGTCGATCCTCGACTATGTCGATATCGGACAGAAGGAGGGCGCAACACTCGTCACAGGCGGCGAGCGGGTCGGTGACTGCGGCTATTTCATCAGCCCCGCCGTGTTCGCAAATGTCGAGCACGAGATGCGGATCTCGCAAGAGGAGATCTTCGGTCCCGTGGTCAGCGTCATCAAGTTCAAGGACGAGGCCGACGCGCTGCGGATCGCCAACGGCACTGCTTACAGCCTTGCCGCCGGCGTCTGGAGCCGCGACATCGGCAAGCTCCAGCGTTTTGCCAGGAAGGCGAGGGCAGGCACCGTCTGGATGAACACGTATGGCTACACCGACGCGCGCCTGCCCTGGGGCGGCGAGCGCGACTCCGGCCTCGGCCGTGAGCACGGCACTGCCGCGCTCGACAATTTTACCGAGCCCAAGGCCGTCTGGATGAACCTCGCTGTCTGACGGAGACGGATTGCGTGCCGGCGGCCGGAGCATCCCGTAAGGAAGCTCAGGCCGCCCGGGCCGGTGGGCCTGCGGCTTCGAGTTCGGCGACCTCTTCGTCGGTGAAGACACGACTACGGGTCAAAAATCTCACGCCCTCGGGCGCTTCGACCGAAAATCCGGATCCGCGTCCGGGAACGACGTCGATGATGAGCTGGGTATGTTGCCAGTACTCGAACTGCGCGGCGCCAATGTAGAAGTCACATCCGGCGATATTGCCGAGCAGCACGTCCTGCGGTCCGACCCGGAAATCGCCGACCGGATAGCACATCGGTGCCGAGCCATCGCAGCATCCGCCGGATTGATGAAACATCAGCGCGCCGTGCTGGCCCTTGAGGCGTTCGATGATCTCGACGGCCTTTGGCGTGATCTCAACCCGGTTGACCATGGTGTGCATCCCATGAAAAGGGGCGCAGGTGCGGTTGGGCCGCACCTGCGCCATCAGGCGGCGAACGATCAGAAGAAGCCGAGCGCCTTGGTCGAGTAGCTGACCAGGACATTCTTGGTCTGTTGGTAGTGATCCAGCATCATCTTGTGGGTCTCGCGCCCGATGCCGGACTGCTTGTAGCCGCCGAATGCCGCATGCGCGGGATAGGCGTGGTAGCAATTGGTCCAGACACGGCCGGCCTGGATCGCGCGGCCAAACCGGTAGGCGCGGTTGCCGTTGCGGGTCCAGACACCGGCGCCGAGCCCGTACAGGGTGTCGTTGGCGATTGCGAGTGCGTCTTCCTCGTTCTTGAACGTCGTGACGGATACGACCGGCCCAAAAATCTCTTCCTGGAAGACACGCATCTTGTTGTTGCCGGCGAAGATGGTCGGCTCGACGTAGTAGCCTTCGGCGAGCTCGCCTTCCAGCTTGGCCCGATTGCCGCCAGTCAGCACTTTTGCGCCTTCCTGCTTGCCGATGTCGAGATAGGAGAGAATCTTCTCGAGCTGGTCGTTCGAGGCTTGCGCGCCAATCATGGTGCTGGGGTCGAGCGGATGGCCCTGCTTGATCTTTTGGGTGCGCGCGACCGCTTTTTCCATGAACTTGTCGTAGATCGATTCCTGCACCAGCACGCGGCTCGGACAAGTGCAGACCTCGCCCTGATTGAGCGCGAACATGGCAAAGCCTTCCAGTGCCTTGTCCAGGAAGTCGTCATCGGTCTCGGCGACGTCGGCGAAGAAGATGTTCGGCGACTTGCCGCCGAGCTCCAGCGTTACAGGGATGAGGTTGTCGGAGGCGTACTGCATGATCATGCGCCCCGTCGTCGTCTCGCCCGTGAAGGCAATCTTGGCGATCCGTTTGTTCTGCGCGAGCGGCTTGCCGGCCTCGATGCCGAAACCGTTGACGACGTTGACAACGCCGGGCGGCAGGATGTCCGCGATCAGCTCCATTACGGCGAGGATGCCGAGCGGCGTCTGTTCGGCCGGTTTGAGTACCACGCAATTGCCCGCGGCCAGCGCCGGCGCCAGCTTCCAGGTCGCCATCAGGATCGGGAAGTTCCAGGGAATGATCTGGCCGACGACGCCGAGCGGCTCGTGGTAATGATAGGCGACTGTGTCGTGGTCGATCTCGGAGATGCCGCCTTCCTGGGCACGTACCACGCTGGCGAAATAGCGCCAGTGGTCGACGACGAGCGGCATGTCGGCATGGGTCGTCTCACGGATCGGCTTGCCGTTGTCGAGCGTCTCGACGAGGGCGAGCAAGTCAAGATTGGATTCGAGCTTGTCGGCGATCTTGTTCAGGAGTCGGGATCGCTCTTGTACCGACGTCTTGCCCCAAGCGTCCTTGGCCTTGTGCGCAGCGTCGAGCGCAAGCTCGATGTCAGCGGCGGTGGAGCGGGGCACCGCACAGAGCTTCTTGCCGGTGATGGGGCTCGGGTTGTCGAAATACTTGCCTTCGACCGGGGCCACCCATTTGCCGCCGATGAAATTGTCATAGCGTTCGCGGATAAGGAGTTGTTTCGAGATTTGGTCGAGCGCTTGCTGGAACATGCATTTCCTCCGTGGGATTGACGAATTTTTGTACTTGTCGTCTGCGGTCCCGCGCCTGGTTGACCGTGTGCGCCGATCGCGGCGGGGCAGCACGGCGCAACAGGTTGGCTAGGAGCGCAGCAGGCTCCAGCAGCGAGTGGGGATTCAGCTATCCCGGCGAAACCATCAGGAAGTCTGCGCTCAACACAGACATTCGTCAACGTTATATCCGTACGTATATCTCGGAAGATTAGGACCTAAGTAGTAGGCGATCTCGCCGGAGCGCGGCCATTTCGTCGCTGTGGCTGTCGTTCTTTTTGTTCCTCCCTGTCCGCCTTGCTGCTCGCGATATATGGCAGTAAATATAGCGAGAGGCCGATGGCCGAAATGAAAGAGGATCTGACCATGTCCCGTCACGTTGTGCCGGCGGTTGAGGAGAATCGCAGCGTGGAAGCTCCGCGCAGGTGCTTGAGTTGCAACGGGATCATCGCCGGCCTCGCCGAGCAGGATCTCGGCAACGGCCTCAACATCAAGCTGGGTCTCGTATCCGACGAGTGCGCTCTCATTTGCAACGGGTGCACCGCAAAATTGATCGAGATGCAGCCAGCGAGTGGAACGCCCGTCACGCGGCTCAGGTAGTGTCGGTTGCACGTAGCGAATGCGTGATCCCGATGAGCTTGGCCAAGAGCGACACCGGATACACGAAATCCATCTTGTTGAACCAAAAGGCTCGTACGGCGGATTTTACGAACGATTGCTGTAGAGCATAGGCCCAAGTTTCATGAGACGACCACTCTCCATCATCTCCGCATTTCTCCTTGTGATCAGCGCTTCGGCTGTCCGCGCCGAGCCCGCACGTGTCTACGCGGCGGGAAGCCTGACGGTGTCGGTGAAACAGGCGATCAAGGCGGCCGGCCTGGACGCCTCGCAAGTCGCCGAACCCGTCTTCGGTCCGGCCGGCGGCTTGCGCGAGCGCATTGAGAAAGGCGAGGCAGCGGACCTTTATCTCTCGGCCAACACGGAGCATCCCCGTACGCTCGCTGTGCAGCGGCCGCAGACGCTGGTGATCCCGTTCGCACGCAATAATCTCTGCCTGTTCAGCCGGGAAGCGATCGGTCTGACCGAGGCGAATGCGCTGGAGACGATGCTGGATCCCAAGATACGTCTGGCGACGTCGACGCCTGTCGTTGACCCCGGCGGGGACTATGCTTTCGCGGTGTTCAAGCGTGCGGAGAAAATCCGAGCCGGCGCCGAAGCTGCGCTCAGCCAGAAGGCGCTGAGGCTGGTCGGCGGCCCTGCCGCAATCAAACCGATCGAAGGTCAAACGGCAGCTGCCAGCGTCTTTCTCGCCGACAAGGCGGACGTGCTGCTCGTCTATTGCAGCGGCCAGCAGCAGACCTTGCGCGAGGTTCCGGGATTGAAGGTGTCGCGGTTGCCGCCCGAGATCGACGTCGTTGCGACCTATGGGCTCGCCTTGCTCACGGACAACCCGGCCGCTGCGCGACTTGCGCTGTTCCTGTTGTCGGACAAGGGGCAGGACATTCTTGCCGAAAACGGCCTTGTGAAGATCGCCCCTTCCGAGCGGTGACGCCGCGAGGTTAACGCTGCCGATTCCGGCGATAACGCATTCGTTCAAATTGTCTGCTATTTGCTGACCCGCGGCCAACCCTGCCCACAAATGTCGCGCCGTCTTAAACCCGGCCTTTGGAACCCTCGCGCATGCTCCCCCGAAAGGGTGGGGCACCAACATGTCTGTTCTCAAGGAGATCGTCGCCGCGATTGCGGGAGTCTATGTGCTCCTGTTCGCCTGCGACGCATTGTTCGGCATCAACGAGACGCGTTTCGACGACGCTTATTATAGCCGCGACTTCTACGCGCCGCGGCCGAAAGAGTTTAGCTTCGCAAGCGATACGCCCCCCGCGGTCCGCGTCAGCGACGCCTTCGCGCAGTTCTCGCCGGGTGAAGCAAGGCCGACCAAACGCTACTCGTGGCTGACGACCATCATCCGCTAAGCGAGTGCGCCGGAGGGAGTGAGCCGAATCGCGTGTGGATTGCCACACCTGCTTCTTCGGCCGCACCTCGAACCGATTGACTCCGACTTTAACAAACCCCTAACATCGTCACTGACGGTTCTCCTTTCGGAGATCAAAAGGGAACGTGGTGCTGGATCTCCCCAACGCCACGGCTGCCCCCGCAACTGTAAGCGGTGAATCTTTCGTCACATGCCACTGGGAAATCTCGGTCCCGAGAAGGCGACGTAGAGGTAACGACCCGCGAGCCACCGCGCGCGACCGCCTCGATCGAGACCGGGTCGTTCAACACCTTCAACCAGACCGTGGGCCTCAGCGGCTCGCAGGACAATTTCAACTACGCGTTCAATGTCGCCCATTTTCATGCGGGTGACGTTCCCGTGACGCCGCTCCAGCTGCTGCCGCCGGGTCAGAAGGCGAACGGCAACAACTACGACAACATGAGCTATTCGACCAAGCTCGGGCTAGACATCAACGACAGCTGGTCGGTGAACTCGGTCGTCCGCTATACCGAGGCGACGTTGCTGTTCACCGGCGATAGCGGCTTTCCGAGCACGCCGAACGCCACCCAGAGCACGCATGGGGTACGGCAGCTCTTCAATCGCGACGAAGCCGTCTGGTCGTTGTTCGATGGCCGTATCAAGAACTATTTCGCCGTCAATTATGCCAATAACCGCAGCTCCGACATTGGTCCCGGCGATCCGCTGTGGACCGTCACGACGGGCGAACGCATCAAATACGACTGGCATGCCGTCGCCGAGATCGCGCGTGGCAACAACCTGATCGTCGGCGCCGAGCAGCAGACCGATCGCATCGATGCGACCGGCTTCTCCGCCCAGAATGGCAACAAGGCCGGCTTCGTCGAGTTGCAGTCGCAATTTGCCGACCGGGTCTTCGTCGTTGCCAACATGCGCAACGACTTCAACGACCAGTTCGGCGAGCATGCGACCTATCGCATCGCGCCAGCCGTGATCATTCCGGTGACCGAGACGAAGCTGAAGGGGAGCTATGGAACCGGCTTCAAGGCGCCGACGCTCAGCGAGCTCTACCAGAATTTCCCGGATTTCTTCTTCTTCGGCAATCCCAATTTGAAACCAGAGCAGAGCCAAGGCTATGACGCGGGTTTCGAGCAGCCGCTGTTTGGCGATCGCGTGCGGTTCGGCTCGACCTATTTCCACAACGGCATCACCAACCTCATCACGAGCAATGACACCTTCACGTCCTATACGAACGTGGGACTCGCGACGACGGAAGGCACCGAGAATTTCGTCACCGCGAAGATCACGGATCGCGTGAGCGTGCGCGCCGACCACACCTTCACCCGCACCGTCGATGCGAGCACGGGATTGCAGCTCCTTCGCAGGCCAAAGGAGAAGTGGAGCGCAACCGCGATCTGGCTGCCGATCGACCCCCTCACGCTGTCGGTAACCGTGCTTCATGTCAGCGATTGGCTCGATATCACGCGGGACACGGGGGCGCAGATCGTGGCGCCCGGCTACACCATCGTGAATCTGCGGGGCGACTATGCGATCAGCGATCAAGTCAAGGTGTTTGCGCGGGTCGATAATCTCTTCAACCGGCACTACCAGAACCCGACCGGCTTTCTGGCACCCGGTCTCGGTGTGTTCGGCGGCATACGCATTGCAAGTTACGACGTCAGATAGCAGGGACAGTGGACGAGAACGTTCCGATGACGATGGCTTTCGATATCATGAACGTCTTGGCAAGACAGCTTGGCAACGTCGAGACCGGCTGGAGCGTAGGAACGTTCGGGGCGATTGCCGAGTTCACGCGCGACGCCGGCGAACCCGCCGATCTGCAACAGACCAGTGAGGGGATCGGCGTCGTCACGGACAAGGGCGGAGTGCGGATCGTGCCTCGTCCAAATCTGCGTCTGATTGCATCGGAGTCGCCGACGACCGAAAGCTGGAGCCATCGTGTGGCGGTTTGCCTGCCGCGGGAATCCTGCGCCATGGGTGAGCGCACGACGCTGACGGAAATTGGTCCGGATGAGGATGCGCTGCGCAGCCGGGATCGCGGGGACGTCCTGTTCGATCTTGCCTTGGCTGCTTGCAGATCGATGCCTGCATCCGGGTCGGCGATCCCGACGTGATCGCGGCGCTGCGGAGCCGTGCCGGGACGCCAGTGTTCGCGCCCGGGAACGACGTCATGCGGATTATCCTGGCGGCCAATCCGCACCGCGTGTTCGTCAGCCGGATCGGGCGGGCCGAAGTATTTCAGCCGATCCCGCCGCCGAGCGGGAGAAGCCCGGACGGCCCGCACACCCATGTCCTGCCGAAGTTGTTGGCGCATGGCCGCACCCATTCGGCCACCGAGCCGTTGCCCGATGGCTGGGTTCCCTGCACCCATCTTTATCCGGCGCATGCGCTCCGCGACCAGCTCGGCCGCAAGCATGCGTTCCGGGCGGACCATCACTTGGCTTTCCAAGCCTTGCTCGAACGCCATGGCGTGCCAGAGCTTGTGGCGCTCAAGCGCGAGGTCAACGAGGCCGTCGCGGCCGGACGGGGCCCGGACACGCCGGCGCTCAGACGCGATCGTTTCGCCCGCTCCACGATCCGGGTCGCCCTGCGGCAATTGTCGGCAGCCGGGCCGCCATCGCAGATACTCGTCGAATGGCTTGCGGCCTACGACCGGCTCGATCCGACAGACCCCGAAGATCCGATGGAAGCCCTTCACTGACCCGATAAATCGATTAGAATCCCCAGCAAGGAGATCACCGATGGCCCTCAACGTCCTGCCGCCTCACACCGACCGTGTCCGTCTTGATCCGGTCGAGCCGCGCTATGCCGCGATCTTTTGTTTCGCGCTGCTGACCGTGTCATGCGCACTTGCAAGCTTCGCGCTCGCCTGCGCCACGCCGTTTGCGGCGTTTGCAGTCGTTGCTGCGGCCGTGCTGCCGCTGCGTCCGGCGCTGCTCGTCGTCACCGGGGCCTGGCTCGTCAATCAGACGATCGGCTTCAGCGTGCACCACTATCCCGTCGACGCCGGCACGATCGCCTGGGGCTTTGTGATCGGCGCGGCCGCGCTGACCGCGACCGCAGCATCCGCTACCGTGATCCGTTCGCTGCCGCCAAATCGCGCGCCGCTGGCGTTGGCCGCGGCCCTGATCGGCGCCTACGGTGCCTATGAGCTCGTGCTGTTCGCCGCGACGCCGTTCCTGGGCGGGGCAGGGGCTTTCACGACCGCCATCGTGGCCCGCATCGGCGCTTCCAACGCGCTCTGGCTGGTCGGTCTCGTTGCCGCCTGCGAAATCGTCCGCCTGCTCGATCCGTTCGGGCGGGGACGGGCGATGTCGGCTTGAACGACGATGTCCATTGGCGCGCCGACATCACATCCGTGATCTTTTCGGTCAGGGACCACGGCGCCATTTGCGCCGTGCACCGGGGCGCGTTTCGGACCCTGCTTGGCGCGGACCCGTCACCGGCGGAGTGCCTCGGCTATTTCGAACGCTTTGAAGATGCATTCAGGTCGGCAGCGAGCGCCAAGGTCGTGCAAAAACGCATTCCGGCCGGCAGAAACCTGCATCTAACCAGTCGCGACATCGCGCGGAAGCTGCTAGAAGGCGGTCAAATCAGAGGTGGAGCACAGCCATGAGCCAGTCACACGCACAGGTCACGCACTTCCCGGTCGCTGCCGCGCAGGCCGGGCGGCTGACCCAGGCCATGATGGCGATGGTGCTCGGCCTCTTTATCGTCGGTGTCGTCGGTTTCTCCCATATCGACGTCGTCCACAACGCCGCGCACGACGTCCGGCATTCGAACGCATTTCCCTGCCACTGACCGGGGTGGCATGAGCACGTTTCGCTCGATCGTCTTTTCGTCGGTCATTTCGGGTTTCATCGTCGGCCTGATCGTCACGGCCGCGCAGCAGTTCGGCACGGTGCCCCTCATCCTGAAGGCGGAAGTCTTCGAGAAGGCGGCGGAAACGCACCATCACGAGGCCGCCGCGGCACCACAGGACGCGGCAACCGGCCACGATCACGCCGACCACGACCACGCCGGCCACGATCATGGCGCGGAGGCCTGGGAGCCGCGCGACGGTTTTGAGCGGAACGCCTATACGGCGGCCGCGAATGTGCTGACGGCGATCGGCTTTGCGTTGCTTCTCGCCGGCTTCTTTGCCGTCCGCAGCGGCGCGACGGGCGGGCCTGTCTCCTGGCATGAAGGATTGATGTGGGGGCTTGCGGGCTTTGCCGTGTTCACGATCGCCCCGGGCCTCGGCCTGTCGCCGGAACTGCCGGGCGTGCCGGCCGCGCCGCTGCTGTCTCGCCAGATCTGGTGGACGGCAGCAGTGCTCGCGACGGCCACGGGCCTGGCGCTGATCGTGTTCCGCCGCTCGGTGCCGGCGGCCATCGCCGGCGTGATCTTGCTCCTGTTGCCGCATCTGATCGGCGCACCGGAGCTCGAGCACGTCGAGACCAACGTGCCGTCCTCCTTGTCGCATCAGTTCGTGGTCGCCGTCACGCTCACGAGCCTGGTCTTCTGGTCTCTGCTGGGGGCGGTGACGAGCGCCGCGTTTGCCCGCTTTGACACGGGCGCTGGCGGGCGCCCGTAACGCTGCCATTTTTCTCCAGGGCTGCAGCCGGATCACTCTGCCTGGATCCACTCGGCCCCGCCGCGCCAGAGCGTGTCGCGGTGGTCGGGGCGGAAGAAGCCGAAATGGCCTATTCCCTTGATGCCGACGTCGGACGGTTTGACCGTGAGCACTTCCGCCTTGGTCGCGGTGAAGCCGGAGCAGAGCAGTTCGACCGCGGGCCGCGTCGCCCAGGGATCGTCGGAGAAGGTGAGGGCGCGCAGCTCGCCCTTGTAACTTGCGAAGTTTGCCAGCGCCGGCAACCCGGAATCAAAGAGGTGGCGTGGGCTGCTCACCCATTTGGCGCCTTGCAGGAACACACCCTTGGGCAAATCTTCGCCGATGCCGAGCCAGCCTGGCGCGTAGCCGAGCAGATGAGCCACGGGCACGCCAATGAAGTTCATGAACGCGAACACGCGGTAGTTTTCCGGCGGCGGGATCAGTTTCCACGTCGCGGCTTGCGACGCCACGAACAGCGCGCGCGAAATCTCGCTGTTGTTCGCGATCAGCCCGAGCGCCTGGCCACCGAAGGAATGGCCGACATAGCTGAGGGGCAGCGTGTGATAGCGCTCTCGCATCCATTTGACCGCCGCCGTGACGTCGAGCGCGGCCCAGTCGGACATCGAGGCCTCGAAGCCGACCAGCGATTTCCGCTGGTTATAGCCGACCAGCGCCGGCAGGCGGGAGTCGCCGATGCCGCGATAGTCGTAGGTGAGGACCGCAGAGCCGCGGTTGGCCAGGTAGGAGGCAAAGCCGCGATAGATCTTTCGCGGGACACCGGTGGCAGAATTGATCAGGACGGCATGACGCTCGGCGCTACGCGGCAGGAACAGGGTGCCGCCTAGCGAATACCCGTCGACGGCCGGGAAAGTGATGTCGTCGATAAAGACGTCGTCGAGTGCCGCGTCCATGGGCAACGCATATCCCGCAGTTTTCTCCCGCAGAGCCAGCAAATGCGAATTCGGCTGTGCCCGCAAGGGCTTGCATGCGAAAATGGATTTACGACTGGCGAGGCGATGCTAGCCTGTGTATAAGGCGGCTCGCGCAACCCACAGATCAGGTTGCAGTTTTCGCTTTAGGAAAGAGGATTTGCGATGTCCGAGCGGTGGACACCCGAGAGCTGGCGCAGCAAGCCCGTGCTGCAGGTCCCCGACTATCCCGACGCCAAGGCGTTGGCCGATGTCGAGGCGCAGCTTGCGAGCTTTCCGCCGCTGGTGTTCGCGGGCGAAGCGCGCAATCTGAAGAAGGCGCTGGCCCGCGTCGCAGCCGGTGAGGCCTTCCTGCTCCAGGGCGGCGACTGTGCCGAAAGCTTTGCCGAGCACGGCGCCAACAACATCCGCGACTTCTTCCGCGTACTGCTCCAGATGGCGGTCGTGCTCACCTATGCGGGCGCCGTCCCCGTCGTGAAGGTCGGCCGCATCGCCGGGCAGTTCGCAAAACCGCGCTCCTCGCCGACGGAGAAGGTTGATGGCGTCGAGCTGCCGAGCTATCGCGGCGATATCGTCAACGACATCGCCTTTACCAAGGAAGCGCGTGTACCCGATCCGCAGCGGCAGTTGATGGCGTACCGCCAGTCGGCGGCGACGCTGAACCTGCTCCGCGCGTTCGCCACCGGCGGTTTCGCCAATCTCGGCAGCGTGCATCAGTGGATGCTCGGGTTCCTGAAGGATTCTCCGCAGTCCCGCCGCTACAAGGAGCTGGCCGACCGCATCTCGGACGCGCTGAACTTCATGCGCGCCTGCGGCCTCGATCTCGAAAGCCATCCCGAGCTGCGCGCGACCGATTTCTACACCAGCCACGAGGCGCTGCTGCTCGGCTATGAGCAGGCGATGACCCGCGTCGATTCCACCACCGGCGACTGGTACGCGACATCGGGCCACATGATCTGGATCGGCGATCGCACCCGCCAGCTCGACCACGGCCATGTCGAATATTTCCGCGGCATCAAGAACCCGATCGGGCTGAAGTGCGGCCCGTCGCTGAAGGCCGACGAACTGCTCAAGCTGATCGACGTGCTCAACCCCGACAACGAGCCCGGCCGGCTGACGCTGATCGGCCGCTTCGGCTCCGACAAGGTCGGCGAGCATCTGCCGAACATGATCCGCGCCGTGCAGCGCGAGGGCAGGGTGGTGGTCTGGTCCTGCGATCCCATGCACGGCAACACCATCACCTCGACCACCGGCTACAAGACACGTCCGTTCGACCGCATCCTGTCGGAGGTGAAGTCGTTCTTCGCGATCCACGCGGCCGAAGGAACGCATGCCGGCGGCGTGCATCTGGAGATGACCGGCAAGGACGTCACCGAATGCCTCGGCGGCGCGCGCGCGATCACGGATGAGGATCTCAACGACCGCTACCACACGGTCTGCGATCCCCGCCTCAATGCCGAGCAATCGATCGACATGGCTTTCCTGGTCGCGGAGCTGCTCAAGCAGGAACGCGTCGGCAAGGCCAAGCCGATGCCGTTCGCAGCGGGGCTCTAAGACCTTGCTGCGGATTTGGAAGGCCACGATCAATTCCCGTAACGGTCTGGCCTTTGCGTTCCGCTCGGAACAGGCCATCCGCGAGGAGATCTTTGCGCTCCTGCTGTCGCTGCCGCTCGCCTGGTTCATCGGCGCGACCGCGATGCGCGCAGTCGAGCTGGTCTGTGCCGTCGGGTTCGTGCTGGTGGTCGAGCTGCTCAATACCGCGATCGAGAAGCTCGCCGACCGCCTCACCATGGACCACGACAAGCAGATCGGCCGGGTCAAGGATATGGGTTCGGCCGCGGTCGGCGTGGCGCTGCTGATGGCTGGCGCCTTCTGGATCTTTGCGCTCGTCGAGCGATTGGGTTTCGTCTAATGCGCGATGAGATTAGGATGATCGTCATCGCGCTTTAGGTTGTTGTCTGCGCATGATCTCCGCGCAAACGCGTTCCGCGTTTGTCGCGAGGGAAAACCGCTTCGCACTTTGCGCTAACGCGGCCCTTCGGGTCCGGATCATGCTTTAGCCACAGGATTGGACAACGGGCGACCATGACCGAACGTCTCAACGAATTCGCGGTCACGCTCGCCCAGCTCAATCCGACCGTGGGCGACATCGAGGGCAATGCCGCGAAGGCGCGTGCCGCGCGCGTGCAGGCGATCGCCGACGGCGCCGATCTCGTGCTGTTCCCGGAATTGTTCATCGCCGGCTATCCGCCGGAGGACCTGGTGCAGAAGCCGGCCTTCCAGGCCGCCTGCCGCGCAGCGATCGAAAAACTTGCGCGCGAAACCGCCGATGGCGGCCCCGCCATGCTGGTCGGCACCCCCTGGGTCGAGGACGGCAAGCTCTACAATGCCTGCGCGCTGCTCGACGGCGGCCGTATCGCGGGCCTGCGTTTCAAGGCCAACCTGCCGAACTACGGCGTGTTCGACGAGAAGCGGCTGTTTGCGCGCGGCCCTGCGGCGGGCCCAGTGACCGTGCGCGGCGTGCGGATCGGTGTGCCGATCTGCGAGGACATCTGGCTGGAGGAATCGGAGGACTACGAAAACGTCGTCGAGACGCTGGCCGAGACCGGCGCCGAGATCATCCTCGTGCCCAACGGCTCGCCTTATGCCCGCGACAAGGGCGACGTTCGCTTGTCGGTCGCGGTTGCGCGCGTGACCGAAAGCGGCCTGCCGCTGGTGTATCTCAATCAGGTCTGCGGCCAGGACGAGCTGGTGTTCGACGGCGCTTCGTTCGCGCTGAACGGCGATCTCTCACTTGCCGCGCAACTGCCGGCATTCGAGGAGAGCGTCACCACGCTGCACTTCACCAAGACCGGCGACGATTGGCGCTGCACGGGTCCGATTGCGCAACTGCCCGAAGGCGACAGGGCCGACTATGCAGCCTGCGTGCTGGGCCTGCGCGATTATGTCGGCAAGAACGGTTTCCCCGGCGTGCTGCTCGGCATTTCCGGCGGCATCGACTCAGCCCTGTGCGCGGCGATCGCCGTCGATGCGCTCGGCGCGGATCAGGTGCATGGCGTGATGCTGCCTTATCGCTTCACGGCGCCGAGCTCGATCGCGGATGCCGGCGAGCTCGCAGGCCACCTCGGGATACGCTACGAGGTGCTGCCCATCGCAGAGGCGGTGAACGGTTTTGGGACCATCCTCTCCGACATCTTCAAAAATTTGCCGCCTGATATCACCGAGGAAAACCTCCAGGCGCGCACCCGCGGCACGCTGCTGATGGCGATCTCCAACAAGACCGGCCTGATGGTGGTGACCACCGGCAACAAGTCGGAAATGTCGGTCGGCTACGCCACGCTCTATGGCGATATGAACGGCGGCTTCAACCCGATCAAGGATATCTACAAGACGCAGGTATTTCGGCTGGCGGCCCTGCGCAATGCCTGGAAGCCGGACGGCGCGCTTGGCCCCTCCGGCGAGGTCATTCCGCCCGACATCATCACGCGCCCACCGACGGCGGAGCTGCGCGAGAACCAGCTAGATCAGGATTCGCTGCCGCCTTACGATCTGCTCGACGCGGTGCTGGAACGCCTGGTCGAGCGCGAGGAGCCGCTGGAAGAGATCATCGCCGCCGGCTTCGATCGCGCGATGGTGACGCGGATCGATAACCTCCTCAACATTGCCGAATACAAGCGCCGCCAGGCCGCGCCGGGCGTGAAGGTGACGCGCAAGAACTTCGGCCGCGACCGCCGCTATCCCATCACCAACCGCTTCCGCGACAAAGGCGAGCCCTTGCCCGCGCCGGACGAGACGCTCGTCTCGCGCGGCAGCCGCGCCTCGATCGACGCGTTCGAGGGGTGAGGGCGAGCGCAAGCTGGACGGGCA
This sequence comes from Bradyrhizobium sp. UFLA05-109, assembly GCF_054185165.1. Classification (NCBI taxonomy): domain Bacteria; kingdom Pseudomonadati; phylum Pseudomonadota; class Alphaproteobacteria; order Hyphomicrobiales; family Nitrobacteraceae; genus Bradyrhizobium; species Bradyrhizobium sp. UFLA05-109. Next base: position 61,038 of record NZ_JBBIAR010000002.1, read on the forward strand.
GTCGCGCCGTTTAGAGCGCTGTCATCATCCGCGACCCGGCTACGCCAAGGCTTCGCCAGGCTGAGGTCTAGGCGCGCCGAAGCTTTAGCGTAGGCGGCAGGCGGATGATCCAGTACTCCGCGGCGGACGTTGTCGGAAACGACTTCTGCCGCGGAGTACTGGATGCCCCGCCTTCGCGGGGCATGACGGTGCTGGATCAGCCTTACTTCTGCTGCTGCGGCAGGAAGGTCGGCCCGACCGAGCGGATCGGTTTGTTCTCGTTCGTGGTCGTGGTGTCCGCAGGCGCTGTTGCGGCTGGCGCAGTCGCTGTCGTCTCCGGCGGCGGCGTCGCGCCCTTCTTGCTGCTCGTCGGCGCCCCCTTGGTGAGCTGCCGTTGCTGCATCTTCTTGGCGCTCTCCTCGGTGACGATGATGTCACCCTGCTGCTGGACTGCCGCCTTGTCGTCGGCCGATTTCAGCGCATCCGCCCAGCTCTGGCCGGCGGCCTTGCACGAGCAGGACGGGTTGAACTCGCTGCGGAATTTGAAGGCGTTCGGTAGCGCGGTGTAGGGCTGGCCGCTGACCGAGACTGCCGCATTCATGTCCTCGCCGGGATTGCGATAGGCGTAGAGCGCAGCGTCCGCCGCCGGGCACAGCGCCTTGCAGGTCTTCTCGTCATCGGGGAAGCGCGCCGGGACGGTGGCGAACGAAACCGGGAAGTAGGCGCCGTCGCAGGTACGGACACAGACCGTACGATACGTGCCAGATTGCGGGCCAAGATCTGCGGGCGGCGCGCCGGGCGGAGGATTATTAGGGTTGTTGCCGCCGCCGAACAGATTGCTGAGGAAATTGCCGGCGCCTTGCGACTGCGCGGCGTTGGCATATTGCGGGCCGCAATTGTTCTGCGCAAGCGAGACCAGCACCGAGCGGCGCTGGTTGTCGCGGTCCGGGTTGTAGCTGCCCGGGCCGCCTGCACGCAGCCGCTCAAGGTTTGAGGTGATCTGGTCGAGGTTGGCCCGCATCTGCTGGATCTGGGTGTTGACCGGACCGCATTGCGCCGACTGGTTGTTGAACAGCGAGAAGAAGCCGGAGCTGTCGCAGCCCATGCGCTTGGCCTGCGCCGTCACGCGGTCGAGCTCGGCCTGCTGGCGGGTCGCCGAATCCTGGTAGCGGCGGATCTGGTCGTCCTTGGCCGGATCGCCGCTTCCGCCGCGGTCGAGCGCGGCAAGCTGGCCCTCCAGCCGCGAGCAGATCGGGTTCGCTCCGGGTGCGGCTTGCGCGGGCGGCGGCGGTCCCGGGGGGCCTGCTTGTGCGAGAGCGTCAGTACCGAGGGCGAGCGCGCTGATCAGCGCTGCGCTGGCAAGGATCGAACGGGAGCGAGAGAGAGATAAAAATTCCGGCATATCCGCCATTCTAGCGATGTCACGGCCCCAACCAGGGGGCCGATGCGCGCCCTCCAATACCCGCTTCTCGGGGCATCGTCACGTCGTTTTCGGGAACGTAGATCGGGCCTAAAGTCAGCCAGTTCCGAGCGAATTCAGCGCTGGCAGGTGATTGCGACATATTCGTCGCAATGGCCATGGGAGCAGTTTGCGCCGGATTTGGGGACGGAGCCGGTAATTTCGTCGGGATCGACCCGGCGATAGGACGAGGCCTGGGCAAAGTCGCGGGACTGGCAATAGGAGCGCGCGGCGTGCGCGCCGCACTGTTCACCCTTGGCCAGGCACTGATCGACGCCGTAGCCGTCTGCCTGGTTGGCGATGATGAAGACGCGGGTCTCCGCCGAAGCGCTGGAGGCGGCGACGATGAAGGCACAGCAAAGGAGTGCCGGGAGAGATCGCATGACATGCACCGTAGCTTGGGAGGAACCGCCATCACACGAATAAACTCAAAAGCTTAAGGATGATTAACCCTGATGGCGGGACGCGGGCGCTTTGAGCAGAGAAAGCGGCTTTTTCGCGGCTCACTTGACGGCAGGCCCGCTTGTGGCCCATATGTTCCGCATGAACGGTCTCCTCGCCATTTGTGCCATTTGCCGCGAGATTACGAGCTAGCGATTCGCTGGCTGGAGCCGTCTTTTCTCAAAACACATTGAGAGCACTGGACGCCCGGCCAACAGCCGATGGGTATCCATATGGAATTGCGTCTTTACGATACGCTGACGAAGGAAAAGCGCACATTCGTGCCGCTGAACCCTCAAGACGTCCGCATGTATGTCTGCGGACCGACCGTCTATGACTTCGCGCATATCGGCAATGCGCGGCCAGTGATCGTGTTCGACGTGCTGTTTCGGCTGCTCCGCCACCTCTATGGCGAGGCGCACGTCAAATATGTCCGCAACATCACCGACGTCGACGACAAGATCAACGACCGCGCTGCGCGGGATTTTCCTGGCCTGCCACTCAACGAGGCGATCCGCAAGGTCACCGAGGAGACGGGCCGGCAGTTTCACGCCGACGTCGACGCGCTCGGGAGCTTGCGGCCGAGCGTCGAGCCGCGCGCGACCGAGCATATCGGCGAGATGCGCGAGATCATCGAGAAACTCGTCGCCGGCGGCTTTGCCTATGTCGCCGAGGACCACGTGCTGTTCTCGCCGCAGGCGATGAACGCGGCTAATTCCGAGCTGCCGCGCTATGGCGCGCTGTCCAATCGCTCGCTGGACGAGATGGTCGCCGGTGCCCGTGTCGATGTTGCGCCCTACAAGCGAGGCAACACGGACTTCGTGCTTTGGAAGCCGTCAAAGCCCGGCGAACCGTCATGGCCGTCGCCGGCCGGCATCAAGGCAGAGGGGCGTCCGGGCTGGCACATCGAGTGCTCGGCGATGGCCTGGAAGCATCTCGGCACGCATTTCGACATTCACGGCGGCGGCATCGATCTCGTGTTTCCGCATCACGAGAACGAGGTCGCGCAGACCTGCTGCGCGTTCCACCAGTCGCGCATGGCGAACTACTGGATGCACAACGGCTTCCTGCAGGTCGAGAGCGAGAAGATGTCGAAGAGCCTCGGCAACTTCATCACCATCCGTGACCTGCTTGCGGACTGGCCCGGTGAGGTGCTGCGCCTGAACATGCTTAAGACGCATTACCGCTCGCCGATGGACTGGACCTTGAAGTCGCTGGAGGAGAGCGGCAAGACGCTCGACGACTGGTATCGCGTTGCCGCGGACAGTCCGGCAGGGAAGCCGGCTGCGTCGGTGATCGAGCCGTTGCTGGACGACCTCAACACGCCGCAGACGATCGCGGCGCTGCATGGTCTGCGCAACAATTCCGATGCCGACGGCTTGGCGGCGTCGCTGCGGCTGCTCGGCTTCCTCTCCGAAAGCGCGGCGCAGTGGGAGGGACGGAAGCGGCAGGCAAGCGGCGTCGATGCGGGCGAGATCGATCGTTTGATCGCGGAGCGCACAGCAGCGCGGGCGCGCAAGGACTTCAAGGAATCCGACCGCATCCGCGACGAGCTCGCCGCCAAGGGCGTCGTGCTCAAGGACGGCAAGGACGCCGACGGCAAGCCGGTGACGACGTGGGAGCTCGCGTGATGGCCCGAGCACTTCCCAAGCCCGCGCTGCGGCCATTCCTGCCGGCCGACCTGCCGGTCCTTGCCGCGATCTTCGCATCAGCGATCGAGGAATTGACCGGCGACGACTACAGCGAAGCGCAGCAAGAAGCCTGGATGGGGGCAGCGGAGGACGACGAGTTCGGCCGCCGCCTCGCCTCCGACCTGACGCTGGTCGCAACGCTGGACGGCTCGCCCGTCGGCTTTGCCTCGCTGCGCGGCAATGATCACATCCGCATGCTCTATGTGCATCCGGCCGTGGGCGGGCAGGGCATCGCGACCCTGCTGGTCGATGCGCTGGAGAAGCTTGCCGGCGGCCGCGGTGCCACGAGCCTGACGGTCGATGCCAGCGACACCGCGCAGGGCTTCTTCGCCAAGCGCGGCTACACCGCCCAGCAGCGCAACAGCGTCACCATCAACGACGAATGGCTCGCCAACACCACCATGAAGAAGACGCTCGGAGCGCCACAATGAGCAAGGAGCGCCTGTATCTTTTCGATACCACGCTGCGCGATGGCGCGCAGACCAATGGCGTCGACTTCACGCTGGCCGACAAACAGGTCATTGCGCAGATGCTGGACGAGCTCGGCATCGACTATGTCGAGGGCGGCTATCCCGGCGCGAATCCGCAAGATACGGAATTCTTCGCCGGGAAGCCGAAGTTCGAGCACGCTTGCTTTACCGCGTTCGGTATGACGCGGCGGGCGGGGCGGTCGGTCTCCAACGATCCCGGTGTTGCCGCGCTGCTGGAGGCGAAGGCCGATGCGATCTGCTTCGTCGCAAAATCCTCCGCCTACCAGGTGCGCGTCGCGCTCGAGACCACGAAGGAGGAAAACCTCGCCTCGATCCGCGACAGCGTCAGCGCCGCGAGGAAGGCCGGCCGTGAGGTGATGCTCGATTGCGAACATTTCTTTGACGGTTACAAGGAAGACGCGGCCTTCGCGCTCGCCTGCGCCAAGGCAGCCTATGAGGCCGGCGCGCGCTGGGTCGTGCTCTGCGACACCAATGGCGGCACCATGCCGAACGAGGTCGAGAGCATCGTCACTGAAGTGATCAAGCACATCCCCGGCGATCACGTCGGCATCCACGCCCATAACGACACCGAGCAGGCGGTGGCGAACTCGCTCGCTGCCGTGCGCGCCGGGGCGCGGCAGATCCAGGGTACGCTCAATGGGCTCGGGGAACGCTGCGGCAACGCCAATCTCTGTTCGCTGATCCCGACGCTGAAGTTGAAGCAGGAATTTGCTGATATCTTCGAGATCGGCGTGACGGGTGAGAAACTTGCGAGCCTCGTCAAGGTCTCGCGCACGCTCGACGACATGCTCAACCGTGCGCCGAACCGGCACGCGCCTTATGTCGGCGAGAGCGCCTTCGTTACCAAGACCGGCATCCATGCCTCCGCCGTGCTGAAGGACCCGCAGACCTATGAGCACGTGGCGCCGGAAGCCGTCGGCAATCATCGCAAGGTGCTGGTGTCCGACCAGGCTGGGCGCTCCAACGTGATCGCCGAGCTCGACCGCGCCGGCATCGCCTACGAGAAAAGTGATCCCAAGCTGACGCGCCTCGTCGAGGAGCTGAAGGAGCGCGAGGCCCTGGGTTACGCCTATGAGTCTGCCAATGCGTCGTTCGAACTCCTGGCGCGCCGCACGCTCGGCAAGGTGCCGCACTATTTCGAGGTCGAGCAGTTCGACGTCAATGTCGAGCAGCGCTACAACGCGCTCGGCGAGCGCGTCACCGTCGCGCTGGCGGTGGTCAAGGTCGACGTCGCCGGCGAGCACCTGATCTCCGCGGCAGAAGGCAACGGCCCCGTCAACGCGCTCGACGTTGCCTTGCGCAAGGACCTCGGCAAATACCAGAAATACATCGAAGGCCTGAAGCTGATCGACTACCGCGTGCGTATCCTCAATGGCGGTACCGGCGCGGTGACGCGCGTGCTGATCGAGAGCGAGGATGAGAACGGCGATAGCTGGACCACGGTCGGCGTGTCGCCCAACATCATCGACGCCTCGTTCCAGGCGCTGATGGATTCGGTGATCTACAAGCTCGTGAAATCAGGCGCGCCGGCGTAGGGCTGGCGCTGTCATTCCGGGGCGATGCGTTAGCATCGAACCCGGAATCTCGAGATTCCGGGTTCGCGCGATGCGCGCCCCGGAATGACAGGGAGAGAGAAGCGCAAAAATGATCGATCACATCTCCGTCGGAGTCAGCGATCTCGATCGCTCCGCAAAATTCTACGAGGCCATGCTCGCAACGCTCGGGCTCGCGCGGCTCGTCACGCGGCCGGGGACGGTCGGTTTCGGCAAGGCCTATCCGGAGTTCTGGATCAACTATCGCGCCGGCATGCCCCGCGTCTCGCCTGGGAGCGGTGTCCACATCTGCCTGCGGGCGAAGACGACTGCGGAAATCGATGCGTTTCATGCCGCGGCGCTTGCGGCAGGCGGCGCCTCCGACGGTGCGCCGGGCCTCCGCCCGCACGACCGCGTGCGCTATTACGCGGCCTTCGTCACCGATCCCGACGGCAATCGCATCGAGGCGGTGACGTTTCCGAGCGAATAGAGGTTAGAGCTTCCGAGCAACCTCGGGCGCGAGGTTCTTCTCCGCCTCGGCGACTTGCGCCGCGGCCGTCTTCAGCATCGGCATGATATCCTCGACGTGGTCGGCCTTGAGGACGTCGACGTTGAAACTGGCGCGGATGAATTCCGTCTGGCGCATGTGCGACAACAGCGAGAACAGCGGCTCCCAGAAATTGTCGATATTGGCGAGCAGCACAGGCTTGGCATGACGGCCGAGCTGCTTCCAGGTGAGTTGCTCAACCAGCTCTTCGAGCGTACCGACGCCGCCCGGCATCGCCACGAAAGCGTCGGAGCGTTCGAACATCAGCCGCTTGCGCTCGTGCATGTCGGGCGTGACGACCATCTCCTGCACGCGGGTCAGCGCGTTCTCGCGCATCCGGAGGAAATCAGGGATGATGCCGGTGACGGTGCCGCCGTGATCGAGCACGGAGGTCGCGACTGCGCCCATCATGCCGACCGAGCCGCCGCCATAGACGAGCCGGACGTTGTTCTCGGCGAGCGCCTTGCCGAGCGCCTTGGCGCTTTCGATGAAACGGGGATTGGTTCCTGGGCCGGAGCCACAATAGACACAGACGGTTTTGATAGTGCTCATTGAACCCATGATGCATTGCAGCGAAAGGGCGTCAAGTCCAATCGGTGATTCGCAAGCCCCCGTGAGTCTACCGGTAAATCACGACAAACAATCGAGAATAGCCGTCTGGCGGGGTGCGCGGCCGGCCCGAAGCCTCTATATGACAGACGAAATCGGCTAATCGCAAACGGGCTCGCAACCGGCGGGCGTTCCAAGGCTGTCTATGGCTCACCCTCATTCGTCCCCCGCCGGCGGCGACGTCCTTGATGCCGCGCGTAACTCCGCGGAGCGGGCGACCCTCGCCGGAACGCTGGCACATCTGTGGCCCTATATCTGGCCGAGCGACCGCTTCGACCTGAAGATGCGCGTGGTCTGGTCGATGGTGCTGCTGCTCATCGCCAAGCTCATCACGCTGTCGGTGCCGTTCACCTTCAAATGGGCCACCGATGCGCTGACCGGCGCAAACACGGCGCCCGTGGAAGCCTCCAACTGGCATCTCTGGGTGATCGCTTCGCCACTGGTCCTCACCGCAAGCTACGGCGCGACGCGTATCCTGATGGCGGTGCTGACGCAGTGGCGCGACGGCATCTTTGCCCGCGTCGCCATGCACGCGGTGCGCAAGCTCGCGACCATCACCTTCGTCCACATGCACGAATTGTCGCTGCGCTTTCACCTCGAGCGCAAGACCGGCGGGCTGACGCGCGTCCTGGAGCGCGGCCGCGAGGGCATCGAGGTGATCGTGCGCATGGTGATCCTTCAGCTCATCCCGACCATCGTCGAGGTGTCGCTGCTGATGGGCGTGCTGTTCTGGCAGTTCGACTGGCGCTACGTAGTCGCGACCCTGATCACCGTCGTGATCTATATGTACTACACCTACATCGCGACCGAATGGCGGATCGGCATCCGCCGCAAGATGAACGATTCCGACACCGAGGCGAACACCAAGGCAATCGACTCGCTGCTCAACTACGAGACCGTGAAATATTTCGGCGCCGAGGCGCGCGAGGCGCAGCGCTACGACAGGTCAGTCGAGCGCTACGAGGAGGCGAGCGTCAAGACCTACACCTCGCTTGCGGTGCTCAACACAGGGCAAGCCGTGATCTTCACGCTCGGGCTCACCGCGACCATGCTGATGTGCGCGATCGGCGTACGAAGCGGGCGCAACACTGTCGGCGATTTCGTGCTGGTCAACGCCATGATGATCCAGCTCTACCAGCCCCTGAACTTCATGGGCATGGTCTATCGCGAGATCAAGCAGGCGATCATCGACATCGAGAAGATGTTCAACGTGCTGTCGCGCGAGGCCGAGATCAAGGACGCCCCGGACGCCAAGCCGCTGGTGGTGTCTGCAGGCTCGGTCCGCTTCGAGGACGTGCGCTTTGCCTATGAGACGGCGCGGCCGATCCTCAAAGGCATCAGCTTCGAGGTGCCGGCCGGCAAGACCGTCGCGATCGTCGGGCCATCAGGGGCTGGCAAGTCGACGATCTCGCGCCTCCTGTTCCGCCTCTACGACGTCTCCGGCGGCAAGATCCTGATCGACGGCCAGGACATCCGCGACGTCACCCAGGGCTCGCTGCGCGCCTCCATCGGCATGGTGCCGCAGGACACCGTGCTGTTCAACGACACCATCCGCTACAACATCCGCTACGGCCGCTGGGACGCGAGCGATGCGGACGTCGAGCAGGCGGCGCGGCTCGCGCAGATCGACAATTTCATCCGCATGGCGCCAAAGGGCTATGAGACCCAGGTCGGCGAGCGCGGCTTGAAGCTTTCCGGCGGCGAGAAGCAGCGCGTGGCGATCGCGCGCACCGTGCTGAAGGCGCCGCCGATCCTGGTGCTGGACGAGGCGACCTCGGCGCTCGACAGCCATACCGAGCACGAGATCAAGGGCGCGCTCGATCGTGTCTCGAAGAATCGCACCTCGCTGGTGATCGCGCACCGGCTTTCGACCATCGTCAGCGCCGACGAGATCATCGTGCTCGACCAGGGCCGCATCGCGGAGCGGGGGACGCATGCCAGCCTGCTGGCGTTCGGCGGGCTCTATGCCAGCATGTGGAACAGGCAGCGCGAGGCGCAGGCCGCGCGCGAAAAGCTCGCCAAGATCGCCGAGTCCAGCGAGGCGCCGAACCGCGAGCCGCCGCCGGTCGATGACGTCCTCACCACACCGGCGGCCGCCGAGTGACCTTGTCTATGGTCCCAACTCTGGCCTAAACCTCTCCCGCGCGCGAGGTGACCGCGCGCCATCAACCCCAGGCGGCAGATAGCGATGTCCATTCTCGATTCGATCCAACGGCAGATCCCGCCGATCCACAAGGAGGGCTATCCCTTCATCGGCATCTTCGCGGCGGTGAGCTTCTTCCTGTTCTGGCTCTGGTCGCCCCTGGGGTGGATCGGCACCATTCTCACGGTGTGGTGTGCGCTGTTCTTCCGCGACCCTGTCAGGGTGACGCCGGTGCGCGAGGGGCTCGTGGTCTCGCCGGCCGACGGGCGGGTCTCGATGATCACGATGGCGCTGCCGCCGGCCGAGCTCGGGCTCGGCGACCGGCCACTGCCGCGGGTCTCGATCTTCATGAGCGTGTTCAACTGCCACGTGAATCGCGCTCCGATCGCGGGGCGGATCGACCGCATCGCCTACCGGCCTGGCTTGTTCATCAATGCCGAGCTCGACAAGGCGAGCGAGGACAATGAGCGCAACTCGCTGGTGATCTCCTCGGCGCAGGGCCGGATTGGCGTCGTCCAGATCGCTGGCCTCATCGCCAAGCGCATCGTCTGCTTCGTCAAGGAGGGCCAGTCGATCGGCGCCGGCGAGCGGTTCGGCCTGATCCGCTTCGGCTCGCGGCTCGACGTCTATCTGCCGCTCGGCACCCGGGCGCTGGTCTCGGAAGGCCAGACCGCGATCGCCGGCGAGACGATTCTGGCCGATATCGTCGCAGAGGACACCGTCCGATCCTATCGCGCCAGTTAACTATTACATCGGCGAAAGGTCCCTCGAGCGCATTGGCGGGAGGCGGGGCGGCTTGCTATATCTCGGGGAAGCGAGGCCAAAGCCATGACGCCCTACGACTTCAAGAACCCTGACGTGCGCCGCCGGCGCTTCCGCCCGATTCCGGTGCGGATGCTGGTGCCCAACGTCATCACGCTGCTGGCGATCTGCGCCGGATTGACCTCGATCCGGCTCTCGATCGAAGGGCGGATGACGCTTGCCGTCTATGCGATCGTGTTCGCCGCGGCGCTCGACGGCATCGACGGCCGCATCGCGCGGCTGATCAAGGGCCAGTCGAAATTCGGCGCCGAGCTCGACAGCCTCGCCGACTTCGTCAATTTCGGCGTGGCGCCCGGTCTGATGCTGTATTTCTGGCAGCTCCATGAGCTGCGCAACGCGGGCTGGATCGCGGCCATGGTGTTCGCGATCTCAATGGGCTTGAGGCTGGCGCGCTTCAACGCCACCTTGGACGATCCCAACAAGCCGCCTTTCGCGTCAAACTATTTTACTGGCATACCGGCGCCCGCCGGTGCGATTACCGTGCTGCTGCCGATCTATGCGGCGTTCCTGGATCTCGGGCGCTGGCCCGCAGCAGTGACGGCAGGCTACACGCTGCTGATCGCCTTCCTGATGGTGTCGCGGCTGCCGGTGTTCTCCGGCAAGTCGGTGCGCATGCGCGTGCCGCCGGAGCTGGTGCTGCCGATGTTCGTCGGCGTGGTCTTCTTCATCGCGCTCCTGATCAGCTATCCCTGGTACATCCTGCTGGCTGGCTCGGTGCTTTATCTCCTGGCCCTGCCATTGGGCTGGAGGTCCTATCAGAAGCAGGCGCGCGCATTCGCCGCGGCCTCACCCGCGCCGGTTGGCGTCACGCCGCCCGGACCCGCGTCGACGCTGTCGCCGAACCTGCCGGAACCCCCGCACGACGACCGGCCCGAGCGGCTGCATTAAGCCGCGCGTACGGATATCAGCCATGAAGGTGCGCGCGTTGGGTTGACGCCCGATCTCGGCTATATCGCGTTGGGTCTGCGGCTTGCGAACAGCCGCGGCCAACAGGGGAGAGAACGCCGTGACGACATCCGCAACCGGGCCGCTGCCTGCATCCGTCCTCGAAGCGCTTGGCCGCTACGACACGCCCACGATCTGCAATGCCATGGAGCTCGTGGCGCCCGAGCGGCGGCTGATCGGCTTCACCACCAAGCCGCTGGTCTGCCCGTTCCCGGATCTGCCGCCGATCGTCGGTTATGCGCGCACGGTGACGATCCGCTCGGTGCTGAAATCATCGCTTCCTGCTGAGGAGCAGGCCAAGCGCCGCATCGAGTATTACGAGTATGTCGGCACGGGCCACGGGCCCCGCATCGCAGTGATCCAAGATATCGACGGTGCCGACGTCGGCTACGGCGCGTTCTGGGGCGAGGTACAGAGCAACGTGCACAAGGCGCTCGGCTGCCTCGGTGTCGTTACCGACGGCTCGATCCGCGATATCCCGCAATGGGCCCCGGGCTTTCAGGCGCTCGCCGGCTCGATCGGCCCGTCGCATGCCTGGGTGCATGCCGAAAGCTTTGGCGGCGAGGTGAGGGTCGCCGGCATGACCGTGAAGTCCGACGATCTGATCCACGCCGACCAGCACGGCGCGATCGTGATCCCGCTCGATGTCGCCGCAAAACTGCCGGAGGCCGCCGAGCTCTGCGGCCGCCGCGAAACGCCGATCCTGGAGATCGCGCGCAGCCCCGACTTCTCGCTGGAGAAGCTGAAGGCCGCGCTGAAGCGCTCGGCGGAGATTCACTAGCATGGAGTGAGCCATGGACATGCGCGGCAAGACGGTGCTGATCACGGGCTCGACCGACGGGGTCGGTCGCTATGTCGCAAGCCGTCTCGCCGCCGAGGGCGCGAAAGTCCTCATCCATGGGCGCGACGCCGCGCGTGCGAAAACGCTGATCGACGAGATCGTGAAGGCCGGCCACGCTGCGCCGACCTTCTACCGAGCCGACCTGTCGTCGATGGCGGGCACGCAGGAGCTCGCGGCGGCTGTGGCCGTTAATCATCGGCGTCTCGACGTCTTCATCAGCAATGCCGGCATCGGCTCGCAGACGGGCGGACCGCAACGGCAGGAGAGTGCAGACGGCTACGAGCTACGTTTCGCCGTGAACTATCTCTCCGGTTTCCTTCTCGCGCACCTCCTGCTGCCGCCGCTGGAGGCTGCAGCACCTTCGCGCATCGTGAACGTTGCTTCGCTCGGCCAGCATCCGATCGATTTCGACGATGTGATGATCACGAAAGGCTACAACGGCTCGCGGGCCTATGCGCAGAGCAAGCTCGCGCAGATCATGTTCACCATCGATTTCGCGGAGGAGCAGAGGGTCAGAGGCATCACCGTGAATTCCCTGCATCCGGCGACCTACATGAACACCACGATGGTGCGCGCCGGAGGCATCACGCCGATCTCAACGGTGGAGCAGGGCGGCGACGCGATCCTGCACCTTGTGAGCGGTGACGACGTCGCAGGCAAGAGTGGCCGGTTCTTCAACGGCATGAACGAGGCACGCGCCAATCCGCAGGCTTACGACGCGGAGGCACGCAAGCGCCTGCGCGCGCTCAGCCTGAAGCTGACGGGGCTGTCGGGATAGCTCGCCCCAATTATGGTTAGCGAAATCTTGAGATCGCTATCGCGGCGCGGCAATTCGCTCGCGCGATGAACCCTGCGATGTGGCCCGATCGAGGCAGGCCGCACTTAACCTTTACGCGTCTTTAATGGCAGCTCTTTAGGGTTCCTCCCACGCGGTTCGGGGTTGGGCTGCGCCGCCGGCCAGGACGGCCGGTGTGTGGCGTGCGGTTGGAGTCTCCCATGGATATCATGACGGGCGTTGGGCTCGTGGCCGGCCTCATCGTCATCTCGGTGATGATGATCATGGGTGGCGATCTCCACATGTTCATCTCCGAACATGCGATGATCATCATCTTCGGCGGTTCGATCTCCGCCACCATGATCCGCTTTCCGCTCAGCGCGCTGATGCACGGCCTTCCGCTCGGCGCCAAGTTCGCCTTCACCATGAGCCGGCTGTCGGCGCACGATCTCGTCGACGAGCTCGCCCGCATCGCCGAGATCGCCCGCAAGCAGGGCCCGGTGGGCCTGGAAAAGGTTGAGACCGACGAGCCGTTCCTCGCCAAGGGCATCCGCTACGTCGCCGACGGTTACGACCTCGACTTCATCCGCGACAATCTCGAGCGCGATCGCGACAACTTCCTCATGCATCTGGACGAGGGCAGCAAGATCTACCGCGCCATCGGCGACTGCGCCCCGGCCTTCGGCATGATCGGCACCCTGATCGGCATGGTGCAGATGTTCGCCAACATGACCGACCCCTCCAAGCTCGGCCCGTTCATGGCGACCGCGCTGCTCGCCACGCTCTACGGCGCGCTGGTCGCGAACCTGTTCTGTCTGCCGATCGCCGACAAGCTGCACGGCAAGCTGCTCGACGAGGAGACCAACCGCACGCTGATCATCGACGGCATCCTGATGATACGCGACTCCAAGAGCCCGACCCTGGTGCGCGAAATGCTGCTGGCTTACCTGCCGGAGAAGCATCGCCATGCCGAGGGCGAGCCGGTGCCGGCCTGATCGCCACGCCGGGTCTAGGACATGGCCAAGAAGAAGCGCGGCGATGCACATGGAGGCGGTCACGGCTGGTTCGTGACCTTCGCCGACCTGATGGGCCTGATGATGAGCTTCTTCGTGATGCTCGTCGCGTTCTCCACGCAGGACGCCAACAAGCTCAAGATCGTCGCAGGCTCCATGCGCGACGCCTTCGGCATCCAGAGCGAGGCGCGCTATGCCGGCATCATCGAATCCGACGGCCTGCCCACCCGTCCCAAGCTGAAAAACGTCGACCACATCGAGCCCGAGGAAGCCTCCAACACGCCGACTCCGGATCAGCAGGATCGCGACCGCACCTCGGGCGCGAAGATCAAGGTCGATCGCGACTTCGCGCTTGCCGCGGCCTCGCTCCGCCAGGCGCTCCAGGATCTGCCCGAGCTCACCGAGATGTCCAAGCACATCATGTTCGAGGAGACCAAGCAGGGCCTCAATCTCGAGATCGTCGACCAGGATGGCCGCTCGATGTTTGCCGACGGCTCCAAGGTGCCCTACGACCGCACCCGCCGCCTGATCGAGAAGCTGGCGGTCCCGCTCAAGGCGACGCCGCTGCGCGTCTCCATCGTCGGCCATACCGCCGCGGGCTTCGTGCCGAGCCGCAGCGACTACGGCGCATTCGACCTCTCGGCCGACCGTGCCAATGCGGTACGCCAGATCCTCGAGCGGGAGGGGCTGCCGCCCTCGCACATCTTCGCCGTCTCCGGCAAGGCGGACACCCAGCCGCTGTTTCCTGACGATCCGTCCCTGGCCGCCAATCGCCGAGTGACCATCACCCTGATGCGCGAAGATCCGCCGCTGCCGCCGAATCTGAAGCCGTAACTCCCTTGCGTTACCATCTTACCTGAGGCATGTCGTCGCGCGGCGACGAACGTGGCTGCGCCGTCACAGCATCCGCGCCGGTGCCTGCTATGTTGGAGCGATTGACAGGCGTGCAGGAAGCGTCAGAAGGCGCCGGATCAATTCCTGGGAAGAAGCGTTTTCCACCCTCATGACCGCGAGCATCACCACGACTGAAGGCCAGGAGGCGACGGCCCATGCGGGCTTTTGGGCCCTGACGCTCGGAAGCATCGGCGTGGTCTTCGGCGATATCGGCACCTCGCCGCTCTACGCATTCCACGAGGCGGTCAGGGGTGCGGCCCATGGCGAGCCGGTCACGCGGATCATCGTGCTCGGTGTGCTCTCGCTGATCCTGTGGGCGCTCCTGATCGTCGTTACCGCCAAATATGTCCTGCTGCTGCTGCGCGCCGACAACAACGGCGAGGGTGGCACGCTTTCGCTGATGGCGCTCGGCCAGCGTGCGCTGGGGCGTCGAAGCTGGTTCCTGCTGGCGCTCGGCGTCGTAGGCGCCTCCATGTTCATCGGCGATTCCATGATCACGCCGGCGATCTCGGTGTTGTCGGCCGTCGACGGTCTGAAGCTTGCGACGCCTGCCTTCGAGCACTACGTCGTGCCGCTCACCGTCTTCATCCTCGTGGTGCTGTTCGCAGTCCAGAGCAAGGGCACCGCGCTGGTCGCTTCCGCCTTCGGGCCGGTGATGGTGGTCTGGTTCACCTGCCTCGCGGTGATGGGCCTCGTTCACATCGCCGACGATCCGTCGGTGCTGGCGGCGATCAATCCCTATTACGCGCTGCAATTCCTGCTGACGCACGGCACGATCGGGCTTGTGACCCTCGGCGCGGTCTTTCTCGCGGTCACTGGCGGCGAGGCGCTCTACGCCGATCTCGGCCATTTCGGCCGCAAACCGATCCAATCAGCCTGGCTGTTCTTCGTGCTGCCCGCACTGCTGACCAACTATTTCGGACAGGGCGCACTGGTGCTGTCCGATCCCAGCGCGATCGAACATTCCTTCTATCGCATGGTGCCCGAGCATCTGGTGCTGCCGCTGGTCGGACTTGCGACCGCGGCGACCGTGATCGCGAGCCAGGCCGTGATCACGGGCGCTTATTCGCTGGTCTATCAGGCGGTACAACTTGGCCTCTTGCCGCGCTTCGCGGTCCGCTACACCTCCGAGTCTCACGCCGGCCAGATCTATCTGCCGCGCGTGAACCGGTTGCTGCTGATCGGTGTGATGCTGCTGGTGCTGCTGTTCCGCACCCCCGGCGGGCTCGCCTCGGCCTATGGCATCGCGGTCTCCACCACCATGGTGGCCGACGGCATCATGGGCTTCGTCGTGATCTGGAAACTCTGGAACTGGCGCGCCGCAACTGCGGCGGCGGTGATCCTGCCCTTCGTTGTGGTCGACATGACCTTCTTTGGCGCCAATCTGCTCAAGCTGCTCGAAGGCGCCTGGGTGCCGCTGTTGTTCGGCGTCTGCATGGCCGCAACGATTTGGACGTGGCGGCGCGGCACGGGAATTCTGCTCCAGAAGACTCGCCGCATCGAGGTGCCCTTGGACGACCTGATCCGGAGCCTGGAGAAGCGGCCCCCGCACATCGTCAGGGGTACCGCAGTGTTCCTCACCAGCGATCCCGCCTTCGTGCCGACCGCGCTGCTGCACAATCTCAAGCACAACAAGGTGCTGCACGAGCACAACGTGATCCTGACCATCGAGACCGCGCACACGCCGCGGGTCGATCTCTCGGAGCGGTTCCGGATGGAGAAGATCAGCGACAAGTTCTCCAAGGTGCGGCTGCGTTTCGGCTTCATGGAACAGCCGAACGTGCCCAAGGCGCTGGCGATTGCGCGCAAGCAGGGCTGGCAGTTCGACATCATGTCGACGTCGTTCTTCGTGTCGCGCCGGTCGCTGAAGGCCTCGGCGCAATCGGGGATGCCACTGTGGCAGGACCACATGTTCATCGCGCTCAGCCGGTCCGCCAACGACGCCACCGATTACTTCCAGATTCCGACTGGACGGGTGGTTGAAGTCGGCACCCAAGTCACTATTTGACCCAAATTGGCGGGCCTATGCGATTTTTGCATGGCAAAGCCCCAAAATCGCGCTAGGCTATGCCGGTAGCGCAGGACTATAAGCCCGCGCGCTCTGCCGCCATTGTGCAGTGAAGCATTTTTAGAGGCCAGTAGTCTCTCCCATGACAAGTGAAGTCGCAGTTCCCGCCCCGGAAACGGTGGCGGCCAATGGGCATGCGGATGCCCACACCACCGCCGGTTTCGGCGCCTTGACGCTGGGCAGCATCGGCGTCGTCTATGGCGATATCGGCACCAGCCCCCTCTATGCGTTCCGCGAGGCGGTGACGGCGGCATCGGGAGCGGAGGGCGCGCCGACAATCGCAGCCGTGCTGGGGGTAGTCTCGCTGATCCTGTGGGCGCTCGTCATCGTGGTGACCCTGAAATACGTCGTGATCCTGCTCCGGGCCGACAATAATGGCGAGGGCGGCACGCTCGCCCTGATGGCGCTGGCCCAGCGCGCGGTCGGCACCGGCGGGGCGACCATCGTCATGCTCGGCATCATTTCCGGCGCCCTGTTCTACGGTGATGCCGTGATCACGCCGGCGGTCTCGGTGCTGTCAGCCATCGAAGGTATGAAGGACGTCACGCTGACGTTCGAGCCCTACATCGTTCCGCTGACCGTGGTGATCCTGGTCTGCCTGTTCGCCGTGCAATCGCGCGGTACGGCCCGCGTCGCGGCCTTCTTCGGTCCGGTGATGTGCATCTGGTTCGCGGTGATCGCGGTGGCGGCGATCGGTCCGATCATCCGGCAGCCGCAGGTGCTGTTCGCGCTGAATCCGCTCTACGCGGTGTCCTTCATGCTCCACCACGGCATCATCGGCTTCGTCACGCTGGGTGCGGTGTTCCTGGCGGTCACCGGTGCCGAGGCGCTCTATGCCGACCTCGGCCATTTCGGCAAGCGGCCGATCCAGACCGCCTGGCTGTTCATCGTACTGCCGTCGCTGGCGCTGAATTACCTGGGGCAGGGGGCTCTCGTCTTGGATGATCCCGGGGCGATCGTGAGCCCGTTCTTCCAGCTGTTTCCGCAAGGCTGGCTCCGCGGCAGCATGGTCGTGCTTGCCACTTTGGCGACCGTGATCGCCAGCCAGGCCGTCATCACCGGCGCTTATTCGCTGACGCGGCAGGCGATCCAGCTCGGGCTTCTGCCGCGATTTGAAATTCGCCATACCTCCGAGGCACATTCCGGCCAGATCTTCATCCCGCGCATCAATCAGCTCCTGCTGGTTGCCGTGATCCTCATGGTGCTTTTGTTCCGTTCTTCCAGCGCGCTGGCGTCAGCCTATGGCATCGCGGTCACCGGCACGATGGTGGTCACGGGGATGATGGGTTTTGTCGTGATCTGGAAGGCCTGGAGATGGTCGCCGCTTGCCGCCGCAGCACTGATCGCCCCGTTCCTGTGCCTCGACCTGACCTTCCTGGCGGCGAACCTGCTCAAGGTGTTCGAGGGTGGCTGGGTGCCGCTCGCGCTCGGCGCCCTCATGATCCTTCTGATGTACACGTGGCGGCGCGGCAGCCGGCTCTTGTTCGAGAAGTCGCGCAAGCTCGAGTTCCCGCTCGCCGACCTCGTGGCGATGCTGGAGAAGCGGCCGCCGCAGCGGGTGCCAGGCACCGCCGTTTTCCTCACGTCCGATCCGCTCAGCGCCCCGACAGCGCTCATGCATAGTCTGAAGCACTACAAAGTGTTGCATGAGAAGAATGTCATTCTCACCATCGAGACCGCGACGACGCCGCGCATCGATCCGTCCGAGCGCGTCAAGCTGGAGCAGGTCAGCCCGACCTTCTCGAAGGTGACGCTAAAGTTCGGCTTCATGGAATCGCCCAACGTGCCGAAGGCGCTGGCGATTGCCCGCAAGCTCGGCTGGCAGTTCGACATCATGTCGACCTCGTTCTTCCTGTCGCGCAGGGCGCTGAAGCCCGCCGCGCATTCCGGCATGCCGCGCTGGCAGGATCGCCTGTTCATCTCGCTGAGCCGCTCGGCGAACGATGCCACCGACTATTTCCAGATTCCGAGCGGGCGGGTGGTCGAGGTCGGTACGCAGGTAACGATCTAGACTGACGATCCCAAAGCGCTTCAATGCCCTGCGATTTAGCTTTAAGTTCCGGGATATCGCTCAAGCCTTTGTAGCGCTTGATTTTCGCGAGCCGAGAGGCGAGGTTGCCGCCGGCCGGGGCAGCCCGGCCTAACACGCGGCCGTTCTGGAGGATGAAGTGGCAAACCAGGTGCAGGATCTGACCCCGGACGAGGTCGCCAAGGGTGTGAGCGAGGGGCGCTATCTGCTCGTCGACGTGCGTGAGCCCAACGAAGTTGCCGTGGAGGCCTACCCCTATGGGGTCGTCGTGCCGCTCTCGACCTTCGATCCCAACGCAATCCCCGATCCGCAGGGCAAGGACGTCGTGTTCGCCTGCCGCTCCGGCAAGCGCTCGGTGACGGCGTCGCTCGCCGCGCAGACGGCGGGACTTGCCTACGACAAGCATCTTGCGGGCGGCATGCTCGGCTGGAAGGCTGCAGGACTCCCGACCAAGGTCGGTGGCTGATCTAAGCCGATGACGTCCAAGAGCTCCTCCTTGAACAAGGTCTTCGCCGACCTGCCCGTCACCATCTTCGAGGCGATGTCGCAGGCTGCGCGCGACAATAGCGCCATCAATCTCGGCCAGGGTTTTCCTGACGATCCCGGCCCTGAGGACATCCGCCGCGCCGCGGCCGACGCCTCCGTGAACGGCTACAACCAGTACCCGTCGATGATGGGCATCCCAGAGCTGCGCCAGGCGATCGCGACGCATTACGGGCACTGGCATGGTCTGAAGCTCGATCCGATGAGCGAGGTCATGGTGACCTCCGGCGGCACGGAGGCGCTGACCTCGGCGATCCTCGCGGTGGTGCAGCCCGGCGACGAGGTGGTCTGCTTCCAGCCGGTCTATGATTCCTACCTGCCGATCATCCGCCAGGCCGGCGGCATTCCGCGCCTCGTACGGCTCGAGCCGCCGCACTGGCGACTCAATGAGGACATGCTGAAAAGCGTGTTCAATTCAAAGACCAAGGCGGTCCTGTTCAACAACCCCTTGAATCCCTCCGCCGTCGTCTTTCCGCGCGAGGATCTCGAACTCCTGGCGCGCTACTGCCAGGAGTTCGACGTCATCGCGATCTGCGACGAGGTCTGGGAGCACGTCACCTTCGACGAGCACAAGCACATTCCGCTGATCACTATTCCCGGCATGCGCGAGCGCACCATCAAGGTCGGCTCGGCCGGCAAGATCTTCTCGCTCACCGGCTGGAAAGTCGGCTTCGTCTGCGCGGCGCCGCCGCTGCTGCGGGTCGCGGCCAAGGTGCACCAGTTCCTGACCTTTACCACCGCGCCCAATCTCCAGGCCGCAGTCGCCTATGGCCTCGGAAAGCCGGACGAGTATTTCGTCTCGATGCGCAAGGATCTGGCGCGGAGCCGGGACCGTCTGACGAAGGGGCTCGAAAGCCTCGGCTTCCCGGTGCTGAAGTCGCAAGGCACATACTTCCTCACCGTCGACCTGTCGCCGCTCGGCCTCAACGAGAGCGACACCGAGTTCTGCTGGCGGATCGTGAAAGACTACAAGGTTGCGGCGATCCCGGTCTCGGCGTTCTACGAGCAGGATCCCGTGACCTCGGTGGTGCGCTTCTGCTTCGCCAAGAAGGACGAGACGCTCGACACCGCACTGGAGCGGCTGTCGGACGCGGTGCGCGGGCGCAAGAGGTAGACGAAGATGACGAACGTCAGCCGCTCGAGGTTTTGCCTCAGTATTGCAATCGCCGCGCTGACGTTGCTTTCGCCTCCGGCCGGGGCCGAGGAGCGCGTCGTCAACTTCTACAACTGGTCCAACTACATGGCGCCGGATGTCCTTGAGGCCTTCACCAAGGAGACCGGCATCAAGGTGGTCTACGACACCTTCGACGCCAACGAGACGCTGGAGACGCGCCTGATGGCCGGCAAGTCCGGCTACGACGTCGTGGTGCCCACGGCCTACTTCCTGCAGCGCCAGATCAAGGCGAACATCTTCCAGAAGCTCGACAAGTCGAAGCTGCCGAACCTCGCCAACGCCTGGCCGATGGTGAACCAGCACCTTGCGACCTACGATCCCGGCAACGTCTTCGCAGCCAACTACATGTGGGGCACGACGGGCATAGGCTACAACGTCAAGAAGGTGAGGGAGATCCTCGGGCCGGACGCGAAGATCGATAGCTGGGACATCGTCTTCAAGCCGGAGAATCTCGCCAAGTTCAAAGACTGCGGCGTGCACATGCTCGATTCCGCCGACGACATCTTTCCGGCGGCGCTGAACTATCTCGGGCTCGATCCGAACTCGACCAAGCAGGCCGACCTCGAGAAGGCCGCCGATGTCGTGACAAAAGTTCGCCCGTCCGTGCGCAAGTTCCACTCTTCCGAATATCTGAGCGCGCTCGCGACCGGCGAGATCTGCTTCGTGGTCGGCTGGTCCGGCGACATCATGCAGGCGAGGGCGCGTGCCGCCGAAGCCAAGAGCGGCATCGAGATCGGCTATGCCATCCCGAAGGAGGGCGCGCAGATGTTCTTCGACAATCTCGCGATCCCCGCGGATGCCAAGAACGTCGCGGAAGCCTATGAACTGATCAACTATCTCTACCGCCCGGATGTCGCGGCAAAGAACTCCGACTTCCTGTCCTACGCCAACGGCAACCTCGCCAGCCAGAAGTTGATCGACCCAAAGATCCTGAACGACAGGAACATCTATCCGGACGAGGCGACGCTCGCAAAGCTGTTCGTCATCACGGCCCGCGACCCCGCGACCCAGCGCATCATCAACCGGCTCTGGACCAAGGTGAAGACGGGGCGCTGAGGGGCGGTGGTCCTTCCCAGGATCGACCCGGCAAGTCATTTCTGCAAAACAACCCCATGCACAGTAGAACCGCCACCTGCTGGTTTACCGGGGCGGCGGCGCCTAAGTTGCGATGAAGCTTGGCTTAATCGACGCGCGGGCGCAAAACCTGAAGAACGACAGCTGATTGGTGTTGGTGATGAGCGTTGCCGGCCGTGCCGCTGTCGAACTCGAGCACGCCGTTGTTTGTGATGGTTGCGCTGCCACCGTTGATGGTGATGCCTGCGCCAAGGAAGGTCAGCGAGGCGGTGACGTTAAAGGTGTAGTTCGAGGCGCCTGTATTGAAGGTCCAGTCGTAGGCCGACGAGGCGCCCGAAATCGACAGGCTGGTGGTGTTCGAGGTGCTGAAGGAGGCAAAGCCCGCCGGGACAAAGCCGCCGCTCCAGTTGGAGCCGGTGCCATGGTCGTTGCTGCCGGGAGAGGCGAGCCAGGTGCCATTCGACACGGCGCGCGAGGGCGCGGCCGGTAGCATCCAGGCCAAGACCAGCGCCGACGACGTCAGCAGTGCGGCCCGCATGCAGCGGGTCGCCACGAAACAGTCTTTCTTCAACTCGTCCCCCATTCCGCGATCGCGAGTCCGTCTCCGGCACGACTCTTCTCATTGGCTGGGGGTGGTGTCCTGATAAGCGGTCGGCAAGTTTCTGAAAGTTTCTGATATTTCCGTTTCAGACCCGCTTTTCGGGCATTTTCGACAGACTTCCGCTATATGAGCGGGCCGGAGAGACGCTTTGGGGGATAACGTGCTTCGTTTCGCCGGCTTCGAGCTGGACCGGCCGCGCGCGGAGCTGCGCGGGGCCGATGGTGTCGCGATCAAGCTCCGACCCAAGACCTTCGAGATGCTACGGGTTTTCGCCACCAGCGGCGGCCGGGTGCTCAGCAAGCAGGAGCTGATGGAGGCGGTCTGGCCGAACGTCCATGTCGGCGAGGACAATCTCTTCCAGTGCATCCGCGAGCTTCGCACCGCCCTCGGCGACGAGCGACGGCAGCTGATCAAGCTCGCCTCTGGCGGCGGCTATCTGCTGACGGCGGAGGTTGAAGCAGAGGCGGAGGTCACGGCGGACGCCGAGGAGCCTTCGCTCGCCCAGGCTGCGGAAGCCGGGCCTGCGACGCCGGCTGAAGGTGTTCCGCTGCAGGTGAGCTCGCAGCGCTCCATCTTCGGCTTCAGCCGGCGGGCCATGGTCGCCGCAGTGGCCGTGACAGGTGTGATCGCCATGGGGCTTGCTGTGGCCGCGCCGGTGCTGAAGCCGGACCTCCTGTTCCGGCGAACGCCGCCTCGCATCGCCGTGATGCCGATCGTTGATGCCAGCAACGACCAGGGCGGCGCAGCGATGGCGGAGGAGGTCACCGGTCGCCTCACGGACGGCTTTGCGAAGATCCAGAGTATCAGCGTGGTTGCGCCGCGATCGCCAGCGCTCGCGGGCGTCGAAAGCACAAGTGCGCTGGCCGCATCACCCGATTACGAAATCCGCGGTGAGTTAGCGCACGGTGATCAATCCTGGACGCTGCGGGCGCGCATGATCAAGATAGCCACCGGCGAGGTTCAGTCGGTCGCTACCGCTTCGGTCAACGCGGATGAGGCGGATGCGCAGCTTGCGCAGTCGCGGCTTGCCGCGGGCGTGGGTCACGTGCTTGCGCGCCGCCTCAACGACATGCTGGAGCCCAGCGCGTCTTCGAGCCGCCGACAGTCCGCGGGCGGCGACAAGGTCGCCGTCGAGCAGGCGCTCGCCTCGATCAACCAGACGACGCGCGAGCGTTTCGGCGTGGCACAGACCATGCTGCAGAAGGCGCTGACTGACGATCCTGACAATGTCGATCTCGCCGTCGCGCTCGCCTCGCTGCAGATGCGCGGCATCCAGATGGTCTGGTTCAGCCCGGAGGAGGCGGTCGCGGTCGAGGCGAAGGCCAATGCGACGCTCGAGCGGGCATTGCGGTCGAAGCCGAATTCCATTCCGGTGCTCGAGGCCACTTGCCGCTTCCTCAGCGCGACCAACCATTTCGTGGAAAGTCTCGTCACCTGCGCCAAGGCACTGAGCTTCGATCCGTGGAACGGGTCCGCGCTCTATCTGATTGGCCTCGGCCAGATCTATCTCGGCCGCTTCGACGATGCGCTCGCGACATTCCTCCAGTCCGATCGTTACGACACGCCGCCGGCCTCGCGCTGGACCTGGCTGCTCGGCGCGGGCCTGGCGAATCTCGCGATGGGGCGCGACGAGGAGGCACTGCCGTGGCTGCAGCGTTCGATCGCCATCACGCCAGCGACCGGGCGCTCGCACCTGCTGCTCGCCGCCGCCTACCAGAGATCGGGCCGGTTCGAGGAGGCGAGGGCGGCGATCGCGGAGGGACTGAGGCTGCGGCCCGGCACGACCAGGCTCAGCGTCTGGCCGCCGATGAAGAACGCAAGTCCGGTTTGTATCGCAGCCTGGGATCGCATCGTTCAGGCCGAGGTCGACGCAGGGTTGCCGGAGCGGTGAGGGCGAAAACTCGCTGTCATGCCCCGGCTTGACCGGGGCATCCAGTACGCCGCGGCTTCTCCGTATTCGTTACCGTCTCTGAAATACTGGATCGCCCGCTTTCTCGGGCGATGACAGCGGAGTATGAGGAAAACGCGCTCCGAACCTGATCCAGCTCTCGATGCGCCACGCAATCGCACGACGCTCTCGTTATCATGCCGCATCACGCTCTCGTTATCAGAATGTAACGATCGAGAAATACTCCAAGCGCGGGGACGGCATCAGACAGTAGGGCTTGCCCCCACCCGTATGCGTGCGCACCGGGTGCATTCAGCAAGCGTAGGGTCTGGGGCCTTTCACATGACATACTCGCCGTCCTCAAAATTCTGGAGATATGCGGCGCTCGGCGCTGCTCTGCTGCCGGTCGCCGCGCACGCCCAGGTCATTCCTACGACCCCGCCGGTGAATTTCACCAACAGCTCCAGCGCGTCGGTCGGATCTACGATCGTCAATCTGCTGGATGCATACGCTCGTCTCATGCTCGTCGATCCCAAGCTGAGGAATGGTGCGGGGGTCATGGAGCACAACTATCAGACTGTCATCAGGATGACGCAAGAACGTACGCAGGCGCAGACGCTCGCAGCGATCCACGACGATCGTACCTCGCAGCCCTACAGCGTTCTCAACGGCCTCGGTCCGCTGACGTCATATTTCATGACGGGAATCGGGTCTTCCACGACGGCGACGCCGCCAACCAGCCTGACGCCGACCTCGTACGTGGTCACCACTTTGCAGGACTACGATACGGCCGCGCACGGCATCAACTATCTCAACAGCGCGACCATCGGCTTTTCGAACTTCGGTGACGGCACCGCAACGCCATTGGCCGATGCCGCGAACTTCCTCAACAACACCATCCGCAACAACGCCTCGACCGAGCCGCCGAAGCGCACGTTCGAGCGCTACATGGGCTCGACGGCTCCAGTCGTAAATCCCGCTTCAATCACCGCCGGCACGATCAGCCCGTTGGATGCGCGCTACGGCAACTACAATGCGGTGAGCAACAAGGCCGGTCTCACCGCTACGGACACCGCGCAATTCGTCGTTCCCACCTATCTCAGCAGTTTTTCAGTCCCGACCGCCTACTACAACACCGTCAACTGGGTACGCGGTTATACCGTGACGGCAGCCCTGGTGGCCGCCAATGGAGGCCAGCCGATCACGGTCCCCGATGTCGGAAGCTTCGACGCGGCGGGCAATTTCACGCCCACTCAATTCAATGCGGGTGACTACGTCCCTGGCATCGGCACGGCGCCGCGTCCGTTCAGACTCTCGACCAAAGTCAAGGTTCCGACGCTGCTCTGGCAGATCGCAAACGGCACCAACCCCTACGGCGACGGCGCCTTCGTCAGTGGCCACACCAATCTGGCTTACAATCAGGCGCTCGGGCTGGCCTTCCTGGTACCGCAGGAATATGAAAGCCTCCTGGTCCGCGCTGCCGACCTCGGCAACAATCGCATCTTTGCCGGCATGCATTCGCCGCTGGATGTGATCGGCGGCCGTATGGAGGCGACCGCGATCGTCGCGACCAACATCTACGGCGCGCTCTATGGTCAGTATGGCAATCGGTTGGATTGGACCAACCCCGCCAATGCCTCCGCCTATGCGGTCTATCAGGCCTACACGAAAACCCAGAAATATCTGGCGCAGGCGTGCGGCGAGAGCACGCTGGAAGCCTGCCTCAAGCGAGCGGGTGGTGGTCGCGACGACGATCGTGACCATCGCGACGGTCGGGATCATGACCGCGATGACCGGCACGGACGTGATTTCAACCTCGATCCGGATGACATCAAGGGTTACACCTATCGCATGACCTACGGGCTCGCCTTGGCGGCGGCATCGATGAAATTGCCCGAGACCGTTCCGGTGCAGGCGCAGGTGTTGCTGTTGACCCGATTCCCCTATGCCACCGATCAACAGCGCACGGAAATCCTGCGGAACACGGCGCTACCATCTGGCTTCGCATTGCTCGACGGCAATACCTGGGATGGGTGGGGTCGGCTCAACCTGTATGCCGCCGTCAAGGGGCAAGACTCGTTCTTCCGCGCCGTCAGGGCAGCAACGGCGCAGTGACGCCCGAAGCTTGGCGCTCGGGATCGTCAGCGGTCCCGAGCTGAGAAAGAGTGACCCTCGCCCTGAGGAGCGCGCCCTTTGTGCGCGTCTCGAAGGGCGAGGCCACTAGCCGGGCCTTCAGCCTTCGAGACGCGCGTTCCGCGCTCCTCAGGATGAGGGGCTGGCAGATCAGAACTGTTCGCTACCGCCACCTTCGATGCAGCCACAGCCACTGCTCCGGATGCTCGCGCACCCAGCCTTCCACCACGTTGGTGATTGCCTGCGTCGTGCCCTGGACGTCGATCTTGCCCTCGGCGTCGCGCACCGGCGGGATCTCCTCGGTCAGCTCGGCGCGGAAGCGATAGCCGGGCAGGCGGATAATGCGCACGCCGTGGATGGGGCATTCGACCTGGCGCAGGAGCCGCGCCAGCATCGGGTTGGCGCGGGTCTTGCGGCCGAAGAAGGTGACCTCGACGCCGCCGGTCAGATACTGGTCGACCAGCATGGCGACGTGCTGGCCGTTCCTGAGCGCTTCGCCAAGACGGAACGGCGCGTCGCGCCCCGCAGGGATCAGCGTGCCCATGTTGACCTGGCGCATCTCCTGGATGATGCGGTCGGCAGACGCAATGTTGGGGCGGCGATAGAGGATCGCAGCGTCGAGGCCGTGAGCGACGGCGGCGAGCGCCGGTAGTTCCCACATGGCAAGATGGGAGGTGAAGATCAGCGCCGGCTTGCCATCATCCCTGATCTGGTCGAACAGCTCGATTGTCCGCGGCGGCAGCTCGATGCGGCTGTTCTCCGGGTGGGCGCGATCATAGTCCCAGACTCGATCGATATGGGCGAACTCGGCGCCGTAGCGACCGAGACTGTCCCACACGCCCATCAGGATTGTTTCGATCTCCTCGGGCGATTTCTCCGGGAAAGCCGCCGACAGATTGGCACGCGCGATCTTGTGCTCGCGCAGGCGAGGGCCGATCAGGCGGGTGACGCGCGAAAAGAAATTCGAGGTCTTGAGCGGATCGAAATAGCGCGTGGTGCGCAGCATGCCGACGGTCGCGGCGCCGATCAGGCTCCCGCTGATCGATTTCGCAGCCTCCCGCGCGCGGGCCTTCGTGCTCGCAGGAAGCAGCGTCATGCGTCGGATCAGGCCGGTTCGCGGGTCAGAATCAGCGAGGCGTTCTGGCCGCCGAAGCCGAACGAGTTCGACATCACCGCGGTGACGCGGGCATCGCGCGCGGTGTTGCCGACGACGTCGAACAGGATCGTGGGATCCGGATTGTCGTAGTTGATGGTCGGCGGGATGCGCTGATGCTCGAGCGTGAGCAGCGAGAAGATCGCCTCGACCGCGCCGGCGGCGGAGATGGTGTGGCCGACCATCGACTTGTTGGATGTGACCGGGATCTTTTGCGCGAGCTCGCCGAACACGGCTGACGTCGTGTTGAATTCCATCTTGTCGTTTTCGGGCGTCGCGGTGCCGTGGGCATTGATATGGTCGATCTGGTCCGGCGTCATGCCGGCATCGGCCAGTGTCTTGTTCATGCAGCCGATGATCGGCTTCCCATCCGGAGAAGAGCGGGTACGGTGGAAGGAATCGGTGAGCTCGCCGCAGCCGGCGATCACGCCGAGGATTTTTGCGCCGCGCGCGGTCGCAGCCTCGTAGCTTTCGAGCACGAGGGCGCCTGCACCTTCAGCCATGACGAAGCCGTCGCGATTCTTCGAGAACGGACGCGAGGCGGCCTGCGGCGGTTCGTTCTGGGTCGAGAGCGCGGAGAGCAGCGAGAAGCGCACCAGCGCTTCCGGATTCACGGTGCCGTCAGTCGCCACGCACAGCGCAGCATCGGTCTCACCGCGGCGGATCGCCTCGACGCCGAGCTGGATCGAGGTCGCGCCCGAGGCGCAAGCCGTCGACAGCGAAATCGGCGAGCCCTTGGTGCCGAAGGTCTCGGCGAGATGCGCGGCCACCGAGCCGAACATGAAGCGGTGATGATAGGCGTTGTACTTGCCGCCGCCGGAGATGCGCAGCAGATCATCATAGGTGAAGTCGGGCTTGCCGACGGCGCGGCCGAGCTCGCGGCGCTGCGGCCATTCCACCTCTACCGGCGCGACCGCGAGGAAGAGGGGGCCCGGGAAGTCGTCCCTCGCGCCGATGCCGGCCTGATCCAGCGCTTCCTCCGTGACCATCTCGGCCATCCGCTCGGAGAGGCCGGTGGAGGAGAACGGATCGACGCTGACGAAATCGACCGTGCCGGCCATCGTCGTCTTCAGCCCGTCGGTCGGAAAGCGCGTGATGGTGCGAATGCCGGATTGCCCGGCGACCAGCTTTGACCAGTTGTCGGCCTTGCCGGCGCCGAGCGAGGTCATGATGCCCATGCCGGTGACGACGACGACGGGCCGTCCGAATTTATCGCGTGGTGCTGTCATGTTTTCCCCCGCTCGTCTCAATCGTATCAAACAATCAGCCGAACGCGCGGTTCAGCTGACCGCTTCCACCAGCGCCATGCCTTCGCCGCGCCAGTGTCCGGCTCCCACCACCACAATCTGGGTCGGAGCCGACTGCATTTCAATCTCGAGGCCAGTCGAATCGTTCGGCGGGAACAGGGCTCCGCGCGAGAGCGACAGTGCGGCGAGCGCAATTCCGAGCGGGAACTGCGTCTCCATGGTGTGGCCGAACATGGTACCGGTGGCGCGAACCGGGAAGTCCGCATGGCTCTCGAGGAAGGCACGCTCCTCGGCTGTCGCCGGCTCCGCGCCGGTTACCCCCGTGATGATCGCGCCCTTGCCCTCGCGCCTGGGCAGGTTCGACCACAGCTTCTCGAGCGTCGCGGTCAACTCGCCCGGCTGCTTGCGCCTGGCCAGATCGGCCACCACGCTCGTCAGCTTCGCGAACGGTTTTGCGCCGCGCGCTTCCGCATGGGCCTTCGATTCCAGCACCAGGAACGCGCCCGCCGAGCCGAGCGCGAAGCCGGCGTGGTCCTTGCGCGCCCAGACGGGAGCGAACTTGTCCTTCAGGTTGAAGTCGCCGAACTCGTAGAGGACCATGAGGTCCTTGCGCTCGCCATTATGCGAGCCGCCGACCAGCGCAATGTCGCTCTCGCCCGAGGCGATCCGTGCCAGCGCGATGCGCGTCGCATCCGCGCCCGCTACCTCTTCACCCATGAAGGTGCGCGAGGTGCCCCCTAAGCCATGCACGATGGCGATGTTGCCGGCGAGCAGGTTGGAGAGCTGGGCCAAAAACAGCGTCGGCCGCAGATCGCTCATCAGCCGCTCGTTGAGGAAGCCGGGCGCATTGGCGCCCTTGGCCTCGGCCGTGAGCACGCCGGTATCGACGTTGAGATCGCGCTCGCCACCGCCGGCCGCGACCACCATGTCGATCTTGGACAGGATGTCCTTGTTGCCTTTAATCCCGGCCGAGTCGAGCGCCAGCCCCGCGGCATAGGTGCCGATGCGCTGCCAGGCTTCCATCTGGCGCTGGTCGCCCTTCTTCGGGATCTGGCTGTCGAAACTGACCGGCATCAGGGGATGCACGATGAAGGGGGCAAACCCCTTCTCGTCGACGTTGATACGCCGCTCGCCGAGTGCGGCCCAGTTGGCGTCCAGCCCTTCGCCGAGCGAAGTGGCGAGCCCAATACCGGTGATCCAGACTTCCGTCTGGCCGGGCTTCGAAGCAGTCTCAGTCATGACGATGCGGCCTGTTGCGGAAAGCCGATGCGCTTGGCGAACGCGTCCATGTAGCTGCGCATATCCGCATTGGGGAAGGGAATCTGCGTGAAGGTGAGCGTCGAATTCGCACGCAGCTTGCCGCCGACCCTGATCCTGGCTTCGGTCATGGCATAGCCCGAGCCCTCATGGGCGAGGGTTGCCTCGATGCTCATGAGATCGCCGGGGAAGACGGAGCCGCGGACCTTGGCCTCCTTCACGGCGGCGAGGATCGGCATGCGCTCGAACTTCAACACGCCGAGCTGCAGCCAGCCTGAGGCCTGCGCCATCGATTCGATCAGGAGCACGCCGGGCATCAGGGGATAGCCCGGAAAGTGTCCCTCGAAGATGGTGCTTTCCTTCGGGACGAGCGCCTCGACGACGATCCGCTTCTCGTCGACGTTGAGGTCGACGATGCGATCGATCATGTGGAAGTATTCGAGTTGCATGGTCGCGCGATCAGGTGCTCGCGCCTTTGGCTGCCACCAGCTCGTCGATGCGCGCACACAGGTTCTTCAGCACGAAATATTGCTCGGTGGTCGCCTTGCCGTCGTTGACCTCTTGGGTCCACTTCTCCAGCGGCAGCTTGATGCCGAACTGCTTGTCGATCGCGAACGCGATGTCCAGGAAATCGAGACTGTCGATGCCCAGATCGTCGATGGCGTGGCTATCCGGCGTGATCGTGTCGCGCGGGATGTCGCAGGTTTCAGCGATGATCGTGGCGACCTGATCGAATGTGGAGGACATCACTAAGCCTTTGATATATTGCGGGTATTTTTCAGATGTTCCAGAGGGGCACGGTGGGCGGGCATCGCGCCCCGAGTGATGCCCTCAAACGCCCTCTGGCCGGGTCGAGTGCCCGTATATCGGAGGGCAGCCCTGAGTTCAATGGAGCCGGGCAGGGCCCAAGAACAGGGCTGGGGATGCCGGTCGGAGCCCCGCGAACCGGGGTCTTGGGGCTGGGTGCCTAGATATGCGGCGTTGCGATCTTCACGCAGTCGCGCCGGCCCATCAGCACGCAATCCTGGGTCCGGCGCAGGTCCGCAATGCTGACCGCGAGCCAGATCCCGATCGCGGTGAGCGCGATGGTGAAGGCGAGGGCTGCGATGTTGGCGAGCATGCGGTGGCGGAAGTCGTCCGGCTCGTCGCGGGGCTGCTCGTAACGCGAGAGGTCGAGCGGTTCCGGCGCGGGCTGGGCGTGCAGCGGCTGTACGGTCCCGTTCTCCCGCCGGGGCGCGGCCTGGAGCTGGCTGCGCGGCCTGAACTGGAGCACCCGGTGCTCGCCGTCCGAGGTTATGGGCCGCTGGGTTTTCATGCCAAAGGGATCGGTCGCGGATCAGCTTTCAAAGCAGCGAAATTTAGATAGCACAGGGCTGCGAAGCGTTGCAGAAAATCTTCACGAGTGCAGCGTGCATCTCTTGCTTCGGAATTATGCTTCGCCGGTCGTTTCCAGTGTCTGGTGGAACTTGCCGTAGTCGATGCGCAGCCGTCCATCGTCCTGCGTATCGAGGATATCGGCATAGCGGTGGCCGAACCTGATCTCGAAATGCTCGTAGGATTTGCGGGCATGGACGGTTTGCGCTGCAACAACATCATGGCCCGACAGCACCACGATGAGCGCGACGGTCGCAGCTTCCATGTCTTCCGCCGACAAGCCATGCAACGGGCTCGTCTCGTCCAGCGAGTGATAGAGCGTCCAGCTCAAGGCAAGGCCGGGTATCTCGTTGCGGTCGAGCGCAAGCTCGTAAAAGCGCCGCAGCGGCTGGCCTTCCTTCGTCACCACGCTCTTGAACGCCCAGACGCGCGCATTGGCATTGGCGATGATGTTGTGCCGCTCGTTGGCAAGGCGGATCATCAGCGTCGGCTTGCCCTCATGCAGCGAGATCACCGGATTTTCGGCGAACAGCAGCCGCGCGCTTGGCCGCGAGAAGCGGGCGAAGATCAGCCCGGTCATCAGCGACATCGAGAAGATACCGGTAAATAATTCGACGGTCGCAATGAGGTGGCCGTAATGGCTCTGCGGGTGCATGTCGCCATAGCCCGCGGTCGAGAGCGTCTCGATCGAGAAATAGAAATAGTCGATATAGGCACCACCGGGGACGTTCGAGATCGGCAGGTCGCCGATCCAGTAGAAGAAGGCGAAGAACGCATTGAAGGCGAGAAAGACCAGCGCGGCGCTCGCGATGAAGACCGGCCAGGACGCCGTCATGCAGCGATGGCTGATGTCGGCCCAGAAATTCAGCGTCAACCCCTCGGCGATGATCTCGCGCCCGCCGAGCCTGACGACCCGCGCCTTGCCGGTCCGTCCATTGGCCGTCCGTTCATTCTGGATTTTAAGCATCCGCTTTTGGTCTCTCCGCGCCGCATCGGCATTTGCCGTCCCGGCCGTCATGGCATAATCGTACGGAGTTCAGGACGTTCTTTGCAACCGTAGAGAGGTTTTCGACCATGACCAACACGCGCGAGCCCAGAGTGCACCCGGTGCCGATTCTGTCGCTGAGGCCGACGCAGATGACGGTCGGCATGCGCGAGGTCAAGGAGAAGCGCAAGCGCTGGCGTGAGCAGGACAAGGAGAAGCAGGCGGACACGCTGGGCAGGCACATGATCCCCGTGGTCTACGGGCCGGACCAGCGCTACTACGTCATCGACCATCATCATCTCGCCCGCGCGCTACATGACGAAGGCGTCAAGGACGTGCTGGTCACGATCGTCGGCGACCTCAGGATGGTCGAGCGCGAGGCCTTTTGGGGCGTGATGGACAACAAGCGCTGGGTCTACCCCTACGATGCCAAGGGGGAGCGGCGGCATTTCAAGGATCTGCCGAAATCGGTCGCCGATCTCAAGGACGATCCGTTCCGCAGCCTCGCCGGCGAACTCCGCCGCATGGGCGGCTTCGCCAAGGACACCACGCCGTTCTCGGAATTCCTGTGGGCCGACTATTTGCGCCGCAAGCTGTCGCGCAAGGCCGTCGATGCCAATTTTGACAAGGCGCTGGAGAAGGCGCTGTCTGCCGCAAAGATCAAGGACGCGATCTATCTGCCCGGCTGGTGCGGACCTGCGGCGGACGACTAGGGCGCGACGCTCATACTAAAGCGCGATGAGACTGGGATGAATCGTCATTGCGCTTCGAGGCTTTGTTTGAGCATGATCTTCGCGCAAACGCGTTCCGCGTTTGTCGCGAGGGATAACCGCTTCACACTTTTCCGGATCATGCTCTAGTTGCGCTCGAAGATCTTGGCGCCGGGGTAGACGCGTCGGGCGTAAGTCACGACCAGCTCGCGATCCTGGGTTTCCAGGAAAGGAGTTCGGATGTGACACGACCCGACGATCAGGTGCCACAGGCCATTGAGCTTCTGAATGACGATGTTCATTTGAGCATTCCTCGAAGACCCTGCACTCCAGCAAGCTGCCTGTCGCGGCAGTCTTGCGATTCACTACCGTGGTCCCGAGCGCAAAATTCCCAACACGACTCCCGCCAACTGTAAAACGACCGTGACTATTGTTAGGTGCGCCGTTCGAGCGTGAAGTTCGCGCGGTTCATTCGTCGCTTCGGACTAGTCGCGAGCATAGGGATCTCTCGCCGTTGCTCAATTGTACGAGCTGATGCGGAGGCCATAAGAAGGGATGAGCGCCCTAAACTAAGGTATTCCGTTGTCTGCCGGAGTGCCCTTGCCGACCGGACCTCATCACGGTCTCTTGAGCGAAGTCATTTTCCGGCCGCACGAAAAGGTCCTGAAACAAAGCCGTTCCATGCTTTGGCGTAGTCGAGCCCACAAAGGAGGGAGGAATGCGTCGTCTGGTTTTCGCCGCCGCCTTGCTCGCGGTCGCCGCAGTAGGGTTTCACAGTTTCATCGCGGCTTCACTCGCTGCAGCTCGCGAAGCCAAGGCAGCGACGTTTGCCGAACGCTTTGCTCCGGTGCTCGAGTTGAGGACGAAGCACTGATGATGCAGCGCTAAAGCGCCGGAAGAGGCCCTTGCCCCGCGCGCCAAGAGGAAGGGCGCGATCAATCTGTCCGGCTGGTGCCGATCAAGACTCCCGCTTGTGACCGAGGACGACATCAAAGCGAAGGCTGGCGGTTAGAGGAGCCGGAGGTTCCGATTTACCGGGCATTCACCACGGTTCAGGGGAAACCGGGACCTTTACTTCGCTAAAAGGGAGCCGATTTTATGGTTCGCAACCATGAATTGCGATCCAGAGAGTGTCGAAAATTCGGTCGCCGCACTACGACGCGAAGCCACCGTCCTCGCGGGAGGGCTCCGCGACCTCGCTCAACGAGCGAGTGTCTACCATCATCTGTTTGAACACTCCGGGGCTAATCATTGTTTCCCGCTGCTTGCCGCGCACGGCGCGCTTTGGGCCGGCGGTTATTTCAGATCAGGAATGCGCCTTGGAGCCGTTATCGCATGGGGTCATGCCCTCGCAGGGCATCATCAGATCCGCCAAGAGCTGATGAGGCGACTAGCAAAGTTTGCTGATGACTTTCGCGATATCAATCGGCGTGTCTGTGTAGAGACGTACTTCATCTACCATCTCAGCGGCACGGATTTCCTGGCGTCTGCGGCGCAAAGGTCGATTCCGCCCGATCTCCTGGATCACATGGCGCGCTGTCATGCGGCACGTCGGTCGGGGCGAACCATGTCTCATCGCGAGCGCCGCTCGCTTTTCGAGGCCTTCTTCCTGTGGGAACAGGCAACCATTGTCGGGCCCGCCGTCCATCGGGCGTTTGCCGAATTCGATTGGCCCGCCATCAAGGCAATGGCGCTCAGACCCAAAATTTCGTTCGCATACTTCCCCCGTTCCTCACCGTTGGCGTTCTCCGATTTCTCCGATACTGAGGAGCGCATTGAAAAGGGCATCCAGGCATTTGATCTTGCTGCATCGGTGGGGTGGAAAAACGTCGAGGTCAAACTTCGTAGCTACGGAATCTTGCCTTCGGGATTCTCCAGCGATCCGCAGCGTCATTTCAGCAATCTGGTTCGTAGTCTCGGATTGTTTGAGCGGGCCCGCGGCGGAGGACTAGCGTATCCGCTCCTGGATACCTGAAATCGATTTGAGGCGCAGAGCCGTACGCGGTCGGCCGTCAGGCTCCGGGCGGCGGCGATGATGGCATCTTGCGGAACGTCGGCAGCCCCTCGGCCGAGGCTAGCGCTCCCGCGCGTCTCGCCGGGCCGTTGTCTCGGCATCATGCGGCTCCTCCTCACCGCCGAGCGCGCGGTGCAGCCAGTTCTCGGTGCGGTTGCCCATCGTGAGGATCAGGAACGCCAACGCCAGCGCAGTGCCAACGATGAGCCACTCGCCTGCACCGCAGGCGATGCCGAGGCAGGCGGCGAAGAAGGTGCAGGCGGCGCTGGTGAGGCCGCGCACCCGAATATGCTGGCTTTCGTGGACGATCACGCCGGCGCCAAGAAAGCCGATGCCGGTGAGTATGCCCTGGATGACGCGGCTGGTCGCGTCCGAGATCTTGCCGGGCTCGGCGAACTGGACCGCGAGCAACACCACGGTCGCGGTCGACAGGCCGACGATGCCGAGCGTCTTCAGCCCGATCGGCTTGCCTTGCAGGTCACGGTTCAAGCCGATGGCGCAGCCCGCCAGCGTGGCGGTGCCGAGCCGCAGTACGATCTCCGGCCAGTCGAGCGGCGCGATCATTGTTTCGGCAGGCGTCCCATCAGATAAAACTCGTCGTTCGGTCGCATGCCCGTGAAGTTCGCGAGGCGGTTCGACAGCGCGAAGAACGCCGAGATCGCGGCAATATCCCAGATGTCGTCGTCGCTGAAGCCGTGGGGGGCAAGCGCGGCGAAATCCTCCTCCGAAATCCGTTGTGCGTCGGCCGAGACCTTCATCGCGAAATCGAGCATCGCTTTCTGCCGCGGCGTGATGTCGGCCTTGCGGTAGTTCACCGCGACCTGGTCGGCGATGAGCGGGTTCTTGGCGCGGATGCGCAGGATCGCGCCGTGCGCGATCACGCAATACTGGCACTGGTTGGCCGCCGAAGTCGCCACCACGATCATTTCGCGATCGGCCTTGGTGAGTCCGGAGTCCTTCTCCATCAGCGCATCGTGATAGGCGAAGAAGGCGCGAAACTCGTCGGGCCGGTAGGCCAGGGTCAGGAACACGTTCGGCACGAAGCCGCTCTTCTCCTGCACGGCGAGCAGGCGCGTGCGGATGTCCTCGGGCAGCGTGTCGAGGGCCGGCGCGGGAAAGCGATTTGAAGATGGCTGGGTCATGGGCATCATTCCTGGTCGGGGGTGGCAACCATAGTCGATGCGAGAGAGACGCTCCAGAGGCGCCGCAAGGTCTCGTGCCCCGGACGCAGCGCAGCGCTTCTGTAGCGGTGCGCTGCAGAGACGGGGCCCATGCTTGAGAGAGTGCAGTTTGTGTGTGGGGCGTGGGTCCCGGCGCGTCCGGGACACGAGAGTGCGTTACCGCAGCGGCTTCTTCAGCAGGGAGAAGCGGTCGGGGTCGAGCCCCATCGATGGCTGGAGCATCGGAGCGTCGAGGCTGGAGAGCGCCTTCGCAGGCGGCGCCGAGAACACCGGATCGTTCGGCGTGTCGCGCTGCGAGGTGGCCCCGCGCCAGCGCTCGAGCACGGCGCCGACGAAATGCATGTCGTGACCGGCGGTGACCGAGGGAACGCTGCTGATGGTCGCCTCGCCGCGCGGCAATTGATGCGGCGGCACCTCCTTGAAGCGCAACCGCGTCGGCAGTGCTACGCCTTCGCCGAACGCCAGCACCTCACGGGTGCCGAGCGAAGGCACGAAGGAGAGCAGGTTCGCGGCTGCATCCGACACCGCGGCGCGGAGCAGCGCCTGGTCGCGGTCGTTGGCCAGGCGCATCGTGAACAGCGTGTTGCACTGGGAGATGATGGTGGCGTCGAGCTCGGCCGGGCGCTGGGTGATGAGACCGAGATAGACACCGTATTTGCGGCCTTCCTTGGCGATGCGCGACACGGCCTTGCGGGTCGGCCCGAAACCGATGTTGCGGTCGGCGGACGCATAGCGATGCGCCTCCTCGCAGACGAAGAGCAGCGGCGAGACGCCGTCGCTCCACAGGCCGAAATCGAAGGCCATGCGGCAGAGC
Source organism: Bradyrhizobium sp. UFLA05-109 (assembly GCF_054185165.1). Lineage (NCBI taxonomy): Bacteria > Pseudomonadati > Pseudomonadota > Alphaproteobacteria > Hyphomicrobiales > Nitrobacteraceae > Bradyrhizobium > Bradyrhizobium sp. UFLA05-109. The sequence continues at coordinate 97,465 of NZ_JBBIAR010000002.1, forward strand.
ACCGAGACGACGGAGTCGATGACCTCGGCCGGAAAGCCGGCGAGCTGCATCACCGTCATCGGCTTGCCGTTTGCCGGCAGGCGGAACAGATGGCTGATCACCTCCGCCATGGTGTCGCCGCCGACATTGGCGTTGTCGAACATGAAGGCGTAGCGCGGATCGTTGCGCACCGCCTCGATGCGAGAGATCAGCTTGTGATAGACGATGCGCGAGGAGCGGTTTTCCAGCTTGCCCATGCGCTCGTCGATCAGCGAGATCAGATCGACCAGGCGGTACGGCACGGGTGTGTCGACGGTGAAGCCAACCTGCTTGGGATCGACCCGCTTCAAGCCGATGCGGTCGGCGTTCTGATACTGCGTGTAGACGCCCTTGGCGATCGGGATGACCTCGGCGAGGATGTCGAGCTCCTCGGGCACGCCGGGCCGGCCGCCGAACAGCACGTCGACGATTTCCTCGAAATTGAACAGCCAGAATGGCAGTTTCAGGTTCCGCGGATTGAGCACGAGCGCGCGGTCGCCGAAGCAGCGGCCATATTCGTTGTGGACGTCGAGCAGGAAGATGCGAAGGTTCGGGCGCGCTTTCAGGATCTCGTTGAGCAGCAACGACACGCCGGTCGATTTGCCGACGCCGGTCGAGCCGAGCACCGCAAAATGCTTTGAAAGCATCTCTTCGACGTCGACATAGGCGACGACGGAACGGTCCTGTTGCAGGAAGCCGACATTGATCTGGTCCGCGCCGGTCGGCGCATAGATCGTGCGCAGCTCCTGGCTCGTGATGAGGTCGACCGCATCGCCGATGGTCGGATAGTTGGTAACGCCGCGCTGGAACTTGGCCTTGTCGCTGGCATTGAGGATCTCGCCGAGCAGGTCGACGGAGGCGATGGCAATGTAGTTGTCGTTCGAGAGGTTCTCGCAGGAGACCTCAGTGATCATGGCCACGATGATCGAGCTGCCGCAGCGGATGCTGACGAAGCGGCCGACGGTGGCGCGCACTTCCGAGATCGGCATCCGGCCTTCCGCCAAGAGCCCGACCCGGGCAAGCGATCCGCGTACCGAAATCACGCGTCCAAAGGATGTCACGATGATGAACCTGGCAACAACAAGGATTTGTTCGCAACTATGCGCAGCCGTCACTGCACAAACGGTTAAATGCGAGGCGCCGCCGCTTTGTTAAATCCGCGACAATTCGGTGGGGAGACTTGTACCAAAGTGCATGCGTTCAGCGAAAAGCGGTACGAAATTGCCGCTTACCTGGCTGGTCGGCGGCTCGGTGCGTAAGGAAGGATTTACCATGCGGAAAGGCCGCTCGACCCGGTGGGGAAAATGAAAGCGGCGCGGAGCGGTGCAGCCCAGTGCGAGAAGAGGGCGCTTCTATTTGTTGACGAGACCTAATCATTTGTACATTAGTACAAATGAACCGGCGGCCGGCAGGGCCGCTCGCGCGCCTGCAGGTTCCGCCGTGCGTCCGCAAGCCCGCGTCGAAATTCCAGGATCCGCGAAACGGATCGTCCGTCATGCCATGGAGGAAATGATGCAGCCCGAACCGATCCTCGATCTCGCCCATCTCGGCCATATGGAGCTGTTGACGCCGAAGCCCGACGAGAGCCTGAAATTCTTCGTCGACGTCATGGGCATGACCGTCAGCGGACGACAAGGCGAGTCGGTCTATCTGCGCGGCTGGGACGACTATGAGCGCTATTCGCTCAAACTCACGGCGTCGAAGACCTCGGGCATGGGCCACATGGCGCTGCGCGCGCGCAGCCAGCAGGCGCTGGAGCGGCGCGTCGCAGCGCTCAAGGGGTCCGGCTTCGACATCGGTTGGATCGACGGCGACATGGGGCAGGGGCCGACCTTCTGCTGCCGCGATCCCGACGGCCATATCGTCGAGCTCTATTACGAGACCGAATGGTATCAGGCTCCGCCCGAGCTGAAGCCCGCTCTGAAGAACCAGGCGCAGCGGTTTCCCGCGCGCGGCGTCAATGTGCGCCGCCTCGATCATCTCAACTGCCTTGCGGCCGACATCAAGGCCAACCGCGAGTTCTTCGAGAACTATCTCGGTTGCCGCCTCACCGAGCAGATCGTACTCAACGACGGTCGGGAAGCCGCGATGTGGCTGACGATGTCGAACAAGAGCTACGATTTTGCCTATTCGCTCGACCATTCCGGCGTGCCTGGCCGCTTCCACCACGTCACCTACGCGCTCGACAGTCGCGAGGAGATCTTGCGCGCTGCCGACATCTTCCTGGAGAACGGCGTCTACATCGAGACCGGCCCTCACAAGCACGCAATCCAGCAGACCTTCTTCCTCTACGTCTATGAGCCCGGCGGCAACCGCGTCGAGGTCGCCAACGCCGGCGCGCGCCTCATCCTCGCGCCCGACTGGAAGCCGATCGTGTGGACGGAGGAGGAGCGCAAGAAGGGGCAGGCGTGGGGCCTGAAGACGATCGAATCCTTCCACACCCACGGCACGCCGCCGGTGGAGACGAAGAAGCACGCGTGAGCATGACCCGGAAAAGTGCGAAGCGGTTTTCCGACAAGGTCATGCTCCAATAAAAGCTAGGGCGCGGAGCCGCGCACGCGCGCGATCGTCTCGCTCACGCCCGTCCATGCCGGCTTGTCCGGCGCAAATTGCTTGCGCAGGAACGTGACGAGCGCCTCGACCTGCGCGTCGCTCATGCTGTTCTTGAACGCGGGCATGTAGCCGAGGTCGCTTGATGCGGGCTCGGTGATGCCATGCAGGATGACCTGCACGAGGTTGTTGGGCGATGCGCTGTGCAGGTTGCTGTTGAGTGACAGTGACGGCCGGCTCCCGAACAGCGGCAAGCCGCCGACCTCGTGACAGACGGCGCAGGCGCCCTGATAGAGCCGCGCGCCGGTGGATGCGGCGACTGTGACCTGCGTTGCGCTCTCGAGCCTGGTCGCGAGCGCGTTCTGCGCCTGCAGGTCGGTCGCAGTGTCGTTGAACGAGCCGAGATAGACCGCCATCGCGCGGATGTCCTGATCGGGCAGGGCGGCAAGATCCCGCACAATCGGCGCCATCGGGCCCGCGGCCACGCCGTGGAAACGCGAATGGCCGGTGCGCAAATAGGCGTAAAGCTCCTCCTCGCTCCAGGGGATCGGTGCCTGCGACAGCGACGTCAGCGCCGGCGCCTCCCAACCCTCGGCAAAGCCGCCGGCGAGATAGGCGCTCTGCTGCTCGGCGCCGAGCACATTGCGCGGCGAATGGCAGGCGCTGCAATGGCCGAGGCCTTCAACGAGATAGGCGCCGCGATTCCACTGCTCGGATTTGGTCGGATCCGGCTTGAGCGTGTCGGTCTGATGGAATAGCGCATTCCAGCCCGCCAGCAAGGGCCGAAGATTGAACGGGAAGCGAAGTGCGTTGGTCGGTGTGGTCGCACGCACCGCGGGCTGCGCCATCAGGTACGCGTACAGCGCCTGCATGTCGGCGTCGCTCGTCTTCGCAAAGTGCGTGTAGGGGAATGCGGGATAGAGCTGCCGGCCATCGCGATGCAGTCCCTCGCGCATCGCGCGCTCGAAGGCTGGATGGGACCAGGCGCCGATGCCGGTCTCGACGTCTGGCGTGATGTTGGTGCTGTAAATCGTGCCGAACGGCGTTTCCAGCCCACGACCTCCGGCGTTCAGGGCGCCGCCCATGGTCGTGTGGCACTCGGCGCAATTGCCGAGCGCGGCGAGCTCTGCGCCGCGTGCGATCGTCGCAGCGGAATAGACTGATACATCGGGCCGCGCGATCGGCGTGATGGCGCGGCCCGGCAGCATGGCGGCGCCGATGCCGATCGCGGCCGTGCAGAGCGCGGCCATCGCCGCGAAGATGCCGGTGCGTTTTACAAACGGATTTATCCATGAACGAGCCGGAGGGATGGCCGGCGCAGGTAGCGCCTGGGGCTCGGCCGGCACGTCGCCACGCAAGCCCCTGAGAATGCGCTCCGGCGTGAATGGCGGCTCGCGGAAGCGTACGCCGGTGGCATCGAAGATCGCATTCGCGATGGCCGCAGCACTCGGCACGGAGGCGGACTCGCCGACACCAAGCGGCGGCTGGTCCTGACGCGGCAGCATCAGCACGTCGATCTTGGGCACGTCGGGGAAGGGGATGATCGGGTAGGCGCCCCATTCGCGCGCCGCCACCGCACCGCGCTCGAAGGATACCTCCTCCATCAGCGCGCGGCTGGTCGATTGGATCACATTGCCCTGGATCTGGTGGCGTACGCCGTCCGGATTGATCATCAATCCGGAATCCTGGCCGGCAACGACGCGCGTAACGCTGACATCGCCGGTCGCCTTGTTGACTGCGACGTCGGCGATCCAGGCCGACCACGCCGCACCATAGCCGGGGAACTTGCTGTGGACATAGAGCGCATAGGCGAAACCGCGCCCGTGCACGACATCGCCGTCCTTGTCCTGGCGCACTGGCCGCGGTGTCCAGCCGGCGCGCTCGGCGACCGCATTGACGAGATCGACCGCGCGCTGGTCCTTCAGGTAGCGCAGGCGGTATTCGATCGGATCGACACCGGCTTCGGTCGCAAGCTCGTCGATATAGGATTCATGCGCAAAGGTATTTGGCAGCGCCGATACGCCGCGAAGCCAGGAGGCACGCACGATCGGAGGCATGTCGTGCGCGACAACGCGCATGTGGTCGTAATCGTAAGGTGGAATCGCTGTGCGGTCGCCCATTTGAAGCACGTCGGGCTCGGGCGAGATCCGGCCAGTGAGAAGCAGCGCAAGTGTCGGCGCGGCGTTCGACGGATAGCGCGTGGCGAGATCATAACCGGCGACGCCGCCGTCGGCGTTCAATCCGCCATTGACGTCGATGAGCTGCGCGGTGCCCTTCGGCTCCCAGGCGTGTTCCTGCTCCCGCGTCAACTGCACCCGCACCGGCCGGCCGACCGCGCGCGAGAGCAGCAATGCGTCCGCGGTGACGTCATCGGCGCAGTTGCGGCCGTAGCAACCGGCGGCCTCCAGCCGGATCACCTCGATCTCGGTCTCGGGCCGCTCGATCAGCAAGGCAAGGTCGGTGCGCAGGATGTGCGGGTTTTGCGTTCCCGACCAAACCCGGATGCGACCGTCCTGAAAATCGGCAACGGCACAGGACGGCCCGATCGAGGCGTGCATCTGGTAGGGCCAGACGTAAGTGCGCTGCATCGGCTTGGCGGCGCCGGCGATTGCCGCGTTCACGTCGCCCTTGTCGATCAGCGTGCGCGGCGTTGACGGGTTGGTGCGCAGCGCGGTCTCGAGATCGGCGAGATCGGGCAGGGTGGGCGTCGGCTTCCAGCTCACCTTGAGCTGGCTTGCGGCCAGAATCGCATTCTCCTCGCGTTCGGCGACGATGCCGACGAAGTCTCCGATGCGCACGATGCCGACGAGGCCGGGAATATCGCGCACCGAGGATTCGTCCACCGCGATCAGGCTGGTAAAGACGAACGGTCCGGCATCGATGCCGGCATAGGGCGGACGCACCACGCGGCCGTGCAGCATGCCGGGAACGCGGATGTCGTGCACGAAGGTTAGCTCGCCTGTCGCCTTCGCCGGCAAGTCGACGCGCGGCACGGACTGGCCGACGATGGCATACTTGCCGACGGGTTTCACGGCGACATCATCGGCAAGCTCGAGACGGATGATCTCATCGCCGATCAGCTCACCAAAGCTGATGTTGCGGTTGTGGCCGCGAACCAGCCCGTCCTCAATGCTGAGATCCCCGGCCGACAGCTCCAGCCGTGCGGCCGCGCGCGCGATCAGAAAATGCCGCGCCTGCGCGGCGGCCTTGCGCAGGGGAACGGCGGTGATCTGGATCGTCTCGCTCGCAATCGTCGCGCCCTGGTTCGGCACGACGGCGGTATCGCCGAGCACCACGACGACGCGGGCAAAGGACACGTCGAGCTCTTCGGCAACGATCTGGCCGAGCGCGGTGCGGATGCCGGTGCCGAGATCGACATGGCCGTTATAGGCGTTGACCGAACCGTCCGCGGTGATCCGGACGAAGGTCTCGGAGTTGCCATCGTCCAGCGCGCGGGCGACGACGAGCGAACCGGAGCGCCGCTCAGTTCCATTCGACACGGGGGAGGCCATCAATCACCGGCCTCGGCAAGCTGGCCTGATGCGCGCATCACGGCGCGCAGGATTTCGACATGCGTGCCGCAGCGGCAGAGATTATAGCGCAGCGCCGCCATCGCCTCCTGCTCAGTGGGCCGTGGGTTGATCGCAAGCAGCGCCTTGGTGGTCATGATCATGCCGTTGAGACAGTAGCCGCATTGCGCGGCCTGCTCGTCGATGAAGGCCTTCTGCACGGCGTCGGGCTTGTCGCGCGTTCCGAGCCCCTCGAGCGTCACGATGTCGCGCCCCACACAGCCGTTGATCGGAATGACGCAGGAACGCGCGGCGGCGCCATCGAGCAGGACAGTGCAGGTGCCGCATTCGCCGAGGCCGCAGCCATATTTCGGGCCGTTGAGCGCGAGGTCGTTGCGCAGCACGTATAGTAGCGGCGTCTCCGGCGCGGCGGCGACGTCATGGATCCTGCCATTCACGGTGAGGCGGATCATTGTCTGCGTCATCTCTGGTCCCGGCGCGGCGCGCGCGTGTCGAATTGCGAAGCCCGACGATACCGTTTGTACACAAGCGTGCAAGCACCGCATGCCGCAGTGCAGCGCGGTTGCCCGCTTTGTGGACAGAGCGGGCAGGCAGATGAGGTTTTATTCGGCAGCCTCACGGTTTTGCCGGTGGCGCCGCTTGACAGCTTCCGGCATCGCGCGCAACATCGTTCGTATACGAATGATAAGCCCCTGTGATCCGCTGGCTTTGACATGGTGACTGAAGCGACGAGCGTAGCCTCCGACAAGATCCGCTGCGATGCCTGTCCGGTGATGTGCTACATCAAGCCCGGCGCGGCGGGCGCCTGCGACCGCTACGCCAATCACGACGGCAAGCTCGTCCGCGTCGATCCGCATATCATCCTCGAGCGCACGGTGTCGCACGGCGGCAAGCTGGTGCCGTTCAGCCGGTCAGAGGATTGGGACGGCAAGATCGTCCATGAACCCTCGACCTTCGTCACTGCGATCGGCGCGGGCACGACCTATCCCGACTACAAGCCGGCGCCGTTCATCGTCTCATCGGAAGTCGATGGCGTCGACATGGTCACCGTCGTGACCGAAGGCATCTTCTCCTATTGCGGCGTCAAGGTGAAGATCGACACCGACCGCTATCTCGGTCCGGAAAGCGCGGTCGTGCGTGTACAGGGTGAGGCGGTCGGCCACGTCACGACCAGCGAATACGGCTCGCAGATGCTGTCGCTCGGCGGCGTGCATCACCTGACCGGCGGCTCCAAGAAGGAAGGCCGCGTTACCTGCGACACGCTGATGGACCTCTCCAACTGCAAGCCGGTCGAGTTCACGATCGACGGTGGCGCGACGGTGGTCGTGCAAGCGGGGGAGCCGCCGATCGTCAACGGCGTGAAGGAAGAACGCATGCGTGTCGGCTGCGGCTCGGCGACGATCGGCATGTTCGCAAAGCAGTGGCACGGCAAGGTCGATGAGGTCGTCGTGGTCGACGATCACATCACCGGCGTGCTCAGCGAGCACCAGGCCGGCAAGTTGCTCGATATTGCCGATACCGGCATCAAGATGAAGGGCCGGCGCTCGACGCCCGGCCGCTATTTCCAGGTCGCCGATCCCGGCACGGGTTGGGGCGGCACGAACATCTCCGATCCGCTGTCGATCCTCGGTCCCTTCGATGCCAAGGAAGCCAAACCCGGCCTGACCATGCTGATGGTCTCCACGACCGGCGAGCACGCGTCCTACTATGTGCTCGACGATGCCTTGAAGCCGGTCGAGACCGAGATGCCGGCGGACTTGCGGTTCTCGGTCGCGCGCATCCAGGAAAATTGCGAGCCGGCCTTGTGCACCGTGCTGTTCATGGCGGGCGCCGGCGGCTCCTTGCGCGCTGGCGTCACCGATAATCCGGTGCGTCTGACGCGCTCGGTGAAGGATGCGCTGACACGCGTCACCAGCGGCGGTGCGCCGGTTTATGTCTGGCCTGGCGGCGGCATTACCTACATGGTTGACGTGACGCAGATGCCGGCCGGTGCATTCGGCTATGTGCCGACGCCGGCCCTTGTCGCGCCGATCGAGTTCACGATGAGGCTGTCCGACTATGCCGCGCTCGGCGGCCACATGGACCATGTGCGGCCGCTTTCCGAGGTCCAGGAGAGCGATGATATTCGCCAGGTGCCGTGGCAGAATCCGATCCCGGGGCGGCGCGCATGAGGAGGCTCCCGCAAATCGCATTGCTGTCTGATGGCCGGCGGCTGCATTTGCAGGATGGTCCGATTGATCTGATCGTGGAGGCGAGGGGGGATGCGGGCGACGTCCGCGCTGCCTATGAGGTGGCGGCACGGCGTTTCATCGGCCTTCTCGACGAGCTCTGCGTCGAGCTGACGGAATTGCGCAAGGCGGCGCAGCCGGCGCTATGTTCCCTGAAAGGTGTCGTCGCGCGGCGCATGTCCGCCGCCGTTGCTCCCTATGCCGGCGATTGCTTCATCACGCCGATGGCCGCTGTCGCTGGCAGTGTGGCGGAGGAAGTTCTCGGCGCCATGCGCGGTGCGGCGCGGCTCGACCAGGCCTATGTGAACAATGGCGGCGACATCGCGCTGCATCTCGGCGAAGGCGAGCGGTTTACCGTCGGCCTGATGGACCGGCCCGACCGCGACGGCATAATGCGGACGCTGACGATCGAGGAGCCCGATCCGATCCGCGGCATCGCGACCAGCGGGCGCCATGGCCGCAGTTTCTCGCTCGGAATCGCGGATGCAGTGACGGTGCTGGCTGCGACAGCCTCGCAAGCCGATGCCGCAGCGACCGTCATCGCCAATGCGGTCGATCTGCCCGGCCATCCGGCGGTCAAACGCCGTCCGGCGAACGAAATCCAGCCCGACAGTGATCTCGGCGCGCGTCTCGTCACCCGCGAGGTCGGCGCATTGTCGCAGGCAGAAATTCGCGAGGCTCTCGAATCTGGCGCGGAACGTGCACGGCAATTGTTCGATCGCGGACTGATCGAGGGTGCCGTGCTCAGGCTTTGTGGTGATATGCTCGTCATCGGGACCAAGGATATTGAACGGCGACGATCGCGCCCGTCTGTATTGGAGAACGCGGTCCATGCCTGATCAGGAAGCGAACCCAAGGAAACCGACATGAGCGCGATCATCCGCAAGATCGTCACCGTCGTCGAAGAGACGCAAATGGAGATGGGAAGGACCGTGTCGCCGCCGACCCGGCGCGCCGCGGCAATCGCGGTCATTGAGAATCCGTTCGCCGGAAAATACGTCGAAGATCTTTCGCCGTTGATCGCGATCGGCGAGGAGCTCGGCGATCTCTTGTCAAAGCGCGCAGTGGCGGCGCTCGGGATCGAGGGCTCGAAGGTACAGAGCTATGGCAAAGCGGCCGCCGTAGGTGAGAATGGCGAGCTGGAGCATGCGGCTGCGATCCTGCATCCGAAGATGGGCGCGCCGGTGCGCAAGGTCCTGAGCAAGGGCGCGGCACTGATTCCGTCGTCGAAGAAGCGCAGCGGCCCCGGCACGACGCTCGACGTTCCCCTGGGCCACAAGGACGCGGCCTTCGTGCGCAGTCATTTCGACGGCATGGAAGTGCAGATCAATGACGCGCCGCGCGCCAACGAGATCATGGTCGCGGTGGCCGTCACCGACAGCGGCCGCCCGCTGCCGCGGGTTGGCGGGTTGACGGTTGCCGAGATCAAGGGCGAAGACGGGCTGCGCTAGAGCATGATCCGGAAAAGTGGGAACCGGTTTTCCGATAAGATCATGCTCAAGAAATAGAGTTTTCAAAAACTGGAGGTTGGGATGCGAGCAAGAAACTATTTTGTCGGCGCGGCCTTCGCGCTTCTGGCCGGCGGCATGGCTCATTCGGCCATGGCGCAGGAGATCAAGATCGGCGAGATCAACAGCTATTCGCTGCTGCCTGCATTCACCGAGCCCTACCGCAAGGGCTGGCAGCTCGCCGTCGAGGAGATCAACGCGGCCGGCGGCATCAACGGCAAGAAGCTTGTCGTGATCTCCAAGGACGACGGCGGCAAACCAGCCGATGCGCAGACCGCGGCCAATGAGCTCGTGTCGAGCGAAGGCGTGGCGATGCTTGCGGGCACGTTCCTGTCGAACATCGGCCTTGCGGTGAGCGACTTCGCCAACCAGAAGAAGGTGTTTTTCCTCGCGGCCGAACCGCTGACGGACGCCGTCACCTGGTCGAAGGGCAACAAGTACACGTTCCGCCTCCGCCCGTCGAACTACATGCAGGCCGCGATGCTGGTGGAAGCGGCCGCTAAGCTGCCGGCAAAACGCTGGGCGACGATCGCGCCGAACTATGAATACGGCCAGTCGGCGGTTGCGGTGTTCAAGAAGCTGATGTCGGAGAAGCGTCCCGACATCCAGTGGGTCGACGAGCAGTGGCCGCCGCAGGGCAAGATCGATGCCGGTCCGGTGGTGCAGGCGGTTGCCGCCGCCAATCCGGAAGCGATCCTCAACGTCACCTTCGGCGCCGATCTCGTGAAGCTGGTGCGCGAAGGCAATACCCGCGGCTTGTTCAAGGGACGCGAGGTCGTTTCGTTCCTGACCGGTGAGCCGGAGTATCTCGATCCACTCAAGGACGAGACGCCCGAGGGCTGGATCGTGACGGGTTATCCCTGGTACTCCATCAAGACGCCCGAGCATGATGCGTTCCTGAAGGCCTACCAGGCCAAGTACAACGACTATCCGCGTCTGGGCTCGATCGTCGGCTACCAGACGATCAAGTCGGCGGCCGCGATTTTGGCCAAGGCCAACTCGACCGATCCGGAGAAGCTGATTGCGGCAACCGAGGGCCTCTCTGTCCCGTCGCCGTTCGGCGAGATCACCTTCCGCAAGATCGATCACCAGTCGACGCTAGGTGCGTTCGTCGGAAAGACTGCGCTGAAGGACGGCAAGGGCGTGATGGTGGATTCGTCCTACAAGAAGGGCGCGGACTATCTGCCAAGTGATGCTGAAGTCGAGAAGCTGCGCCCGAAGGATTGATGTGATCGAAGCCGGGGCCTCATGGTTCGAGACGCGCGGCGTTGCCGCGCTCCTCACCATGAGGGTCCCGGACCTCATCCTGAGGAGGCGCGAAGCGCCGTCTCGAAGGATGAAGCCCGTCTGCTGAGACTATTGTGAACCCGGACCGCCGATGGCCTTTTACGTCGTACAGTTTCTGACCGGACTTGCCAGCGCAGCGTCGCTGTTCCTGGTGGCCTCGGGCCTGTCGATCATCTTCGGCGTGACGCGGATCGTGAATTTCGCGCATGGCGCGTTCTACATGATCGGTGCCTACATCGCCTTCACGCTGACAGACCGCTTGTCCGGCGCGTTCGGTTTCTGGGGCGGCATCGTCGTCGCCGCGCTTGCGGTGGCACTGATCGGTGTCCTCGTCGAGATGGTGCTGCTCCGGCGTATCTATCACGCGCCCGAGTTGTTCCAGTTGCTCGCGACCTTCGGCCTGACGCTGATGGTCGAGGACATCGTGGTACTCATCTGGGGTCCCGACGATCTGCTCGGCCGCCGCGCGCCGGGCTTCAAGGGCGCGGTCGACTTCTTCGGCCAGAACATCCCGAGCTACGACCTGTTCCTGATCGTGCTCGGACCCGTGGTGCTCGGCATCCTTTGGCTGCTGTTCCGGCGCACGCGCTGGGGCGTGTTGGTGCGCGCAGCGACGCAGGATCGCGACATGGTCGCAGCGCTCGGCGTAAACCAGAAATGGCTGTTCACGTCGGTGTTCGCGGTTGGCGTCTTCCTCGCAGCGCTCGGCGGCGCGCTGCAGATCCCGCGCGATGCCGTGCATCACGCCATGGACCTGCGCATCATCGTCGAGGTCTTCGTCGTCGTCGTCATCGGTGGCCTCGGCAGCATCGTCGGCGCCTTCGTTGCGGCGGTGCTGGTCTCCGAGCTCAACGCCTTCGGCATCCTGATTTTCCCGAAGATTTCCATCATCCTGGTCTTCCTGGTGATGGCGGTGGTGCTGATCGTGCGGCCCTGGGGCTTGTTCGGCAAGGCCGAGGCGCCCGCGCGTCGCACGCCGGGCCTCACGGTCAATCCCTGGCGTCCGCTGACGTCGAACGGGCGGCTGGCTGCGCTTGCGGCTCTCGTTTTCGCGGCAGCGTTGCCGCTGTTCGCCGGCAGTTACGCGCTGACGGTCGGCTCGGAGATCGCGATCTTCGTGATCTTCGCCGTCAGCCTGCACTTCCTGATGGCGGTCGGCGGCCTCGCATCCTTCGGACACGCGGCCTATTTCGGGCTCGGCGCCTATGGCGTCGCGTTCCTCGCCAAGATGGCGGGACTGCCGATGATCGTTTGCCTGCTGCTGGGGCCGCTGCTCGGCTGCCTCGGTGCCGCCGTGTTCGGCTTCTTCGCCGTGCAACTTTCCGGCGTCTATTTCGCGATGCTGACGCTCGCCTTTGCGCAGATCGTGTGGTCGATCGCGTTCCAGTGGGTCAGTGTCACCGGCGGCGACAATGGCATTCTGGGCGTCTGGCCGGAAAAATGGGCGGCGAGCCCGTCGCATTTCTACTGGCTGGCGCTCGGTGTGGCTGCGCTGGTGACCATCGCCCTTCGAGTCGCCGTGTTCTCGCCGTTCGGCTACGCCTTGCGCGCCACGCGTGACTCAGCGCTGCGCAGCGAAGCGGTCGGCATCAACGTCAAGCGCATGCAGTGGACGGCGTTCGTCATCGCGGGAACGACGGCCAGCATCGGCGGTGCGCTGTTCGCCTACCTGAAGGGCAGCGTCTTCCCGGATAATCTCGGCATCTCGCTCTCGGTCGATGCACTCGTCATGGTGCTGCTCGGTGGTGTCGAGACGGTGTCGGGCGCGGTGATCGGTGCGATCGTCTACAAGGCGCTGAACATCTGGCTGGTCAGCCAGACCGACCTGTCAAAGCTCGTGCTCGGCGCCTTCATCGTGCTGATCGTGGTCGTCTTTCCGAAGGGGATCGTCGGCATGCTGGAGATGCTTGTGCAGCGGCGCAAGGGATCATCGCCGCCGGGTTCGACATTGCTCGCCAAACCGATCGGGTCCACCGAATGAGCGTCGCACCCACACTTCTTGCGGTCGAAGGTCTGGCCAAGTCCTATGGCGGCATCCATGCCGTGCGCGGCGTGTCGTTCGAGCTGCGCGCCGGGGAGATCCTTGCGCTGATCGGGCCAAATGGCGCGGGCAAGAGCACCTGCTTTGACATGCTCAACGGCCAGAACACGCCGGATGCCGGGCGCATCCGCCTGCTCGGCGAGGACACGACGGGCAAGAAGCCGCGCGAGGTCTGGCGCCTCGGGGTCGGCCGCACCTTCCAGATCACGGCGACGTTCGCCACCATGACGGTGCGCGAGAACGTGCAGGTTGCGCTGATCTCGCATCAGCGCCAATTGTTCAATCTCTGGGGCTCGGCGCCGCGCTTCGATCGCGACGAGGCTGTGCGTCTCCTGGAACTCGTCGGCATGGGCGGCTATGCGGATCGTCCCTGCGGCGAGCTCGCCTATGGCGACCTCAAGCGGCTCGAGCTTGCGATTGCGCTCGCCAACGAGCCTAAGCTCCTGCTGATGGACGAGCCGACCGCCGGCATGGCGCCGCGCGAGCGCATCGACCTGATGCGGCTCACCGCGCGCATCGCGCGGGAGAAATCCATCGGCGTGCTCTTCACCGAGCACGACATGGACGTGGTGTTCGAGCATGCCGACCGCATTATCGTGCTCAACCGCGGCACGCTGATCGCCGAGGGGTCGCCGACGGAAGTGCGGGGCAATCCGCAGGTGCAGGCGGTCTATCTCGGCGAGGGCCTCGTCTACGACGCCCGTCATCGCGAGGGGGCCTCAACATGAAGCTCACGGTCGAGGGACTCAACAGCCATTACGGCCCGGCCCATATCCTGTTCGACATCGCCCTCGAGGTCGGCGACGGCGAGGTGGTCGCCTTGCTCGGACGTAATGGTGCCGGCAAATCGACGACGTTTCGCTCCATCGTCGGCCTCGTGGCGCAGCGCTCGGGCCGCATCATGTTCGAGGGCAAGGACGTCTCGGCCCGGCCGACGCATGAGATCGTGCGTGGCGGGCTCGGCTATGTGCCGGAGGAGCGCCGCATCTTCACCGACCTCACGGTCGAGGAGAATCTCGAAGTCGGCCGTCAGCCGAAGCGGCCGAACGCGCCATACTGGACGCGCGAAAAGCTGTTCACGCTATTCCCGAATCTGAACGAGATGCGCAACCGGCCGGGTGGTCGCATGAGCGGCGGCGAGCAGCAGATGCTGACGATCGCACGTACGCTGATGGGCAATCCGTCGCTGGTGCTCCTGGACGAGCCATCCGAGGGACTGTCGCCCAAGATCGTGGAGCAGATGGTCGATGCGATCCTGACCATGAAGAAGGAAGGCGTCAGCATCGTGGTCTCCGAGCAGAACCTGCATTTTGCAAAGCTGATCTCCGATCGGGCCTATATCATCGAGCGCGGCCGAATCTGTTTCGGTGGTACGATGGCCGAGCTCGATGCGCGCCCGGATATCCGCGACGCGCATCTGTCATTGTGAAGGGGACGGGGCGGGAATGGCGAGAGGCGTTGCAGCCAAGAAGAGCGTCAGGCAGGCCAAGCCGCCTTACGTACTCGACGAGCAGGTCGGCTTCATCCTGCGCCAGGTCTGGCAGCGTCACAGCGCGATCTTTGCCCGCGACATCGGCACCAATCTGACGCCGACGCAATGGGCGGCATTGTCGAAACTTGCCGAGACCGGCCCGTGCTCGCAGAACCAGCTTGGGCGCCTCACGGCGATGGACGTCGCGACCATCAAGGGCGTGATCGACCGGCTCAGCGCGCGCGGCCTGACGGAGACGAGCCAGGATCCGGAAGATGGCCGGCGGTTGCTGGTCAGCCTCACGCGCGCAGGTCAGCAGCTCGCCGAAAAAGTTGCGCCGAACGCGCTCGCGATCACGCGCGAGACGCTGGCGCCGCTCGATGCGAAGGAGCGCGAGCTGCTGATGGCGTTGCTGGACAAGTTGCGGTGAATTCGATCTCGCAGGGTAGGCAAAGTGCTGTAGGGTGGGCAAAGCGAAGCGTGCCCACCACTTCTTTCTGAAAAAAACAGAAGTGGTGGGCACGGCGCTTTGCGCCTTTGCCCACCCTACGATGCCGTTTAGATGGCGCCTACTTCGCCACCACCTCCGGCACATTGCCTGCGGGCGGGGTGTTGCGGCTGCGCTGGGTGCGGACGATGCCGTCGATGATCGTCATGCCGATGCCGGGGAGGTCACCGAGCTGCACGCTCTCCAGGATGTTCTTGCCCGGCGAATGCTGAGCCTTGTCCATGATCACGAAATCGGCTGAGCGGCCAACTTCAATGAGGCCGCAGTCGAGCTCGCGCATCCGTGCGGTGTTGCCGGTCGCAAGGCAGAACGCGATCTCGGCCGGCAGTTCGCCGAGCGAGGACAGCATCGAGACCATGCGCAGGATGCCGAGCGGCTGCACGCCGGAGCCGGCCGGCGCGTCCGTGCCGAGGATGACGCGGTGCAAGTCGCCCATCTCGCGCGCGGTGCGCAGCGTGAACAGGGCGGAGCGCTCATTGCCGTTGTGAACGAGCTCGAGCCCGCGCTTGCAGCCCTCGCAGATGCAGCGGATCTGGTCGTCGGGCAGCGCCGTGTGGCCGCCATTGATGTGACCGACCACATCGGTATCGGCCTCCAGCACCACGTCCTTGTCGATCAGGCCGGAGCCGGGGATCGAGGGACCGCCGGTGTGGATCGTGCTCTGGATGCCGTATTTGCGTGCCCAGCCGACCATCTTGCGCGCAGTGGGGCCGTCCTTGACGCCACCAAGGCCGACTTCGCCGAGCAGCTTGACGCCGGCGGCGGCCATCTCCTTGAAATCTTCCTCGACCATCTCGCATTCGATGACGGGCGCGCCGGCGTGAACTTTCACGCCGCCCGGACGCAGCGTCCAGAACGCGCGCTGGGCGAAAATCGCCATCGCCTTCAGGCCGACGACATCGCGGGGACGGCCAGGCATGTGCACCTCGCCGGCCGAAATCATGGTGGTGACTCCGCCATGGAGATAGCTGTCGATCCAGTTGATCTGGTTCTGCCGCGGCGTCCAGTCGCCGGCGACGGGGTGGACGTGGCTGTCGATCAGGCCCGGGGCAACGGTGGTGCCGTTGGCGTCGACGATGGTGGTCGCACCTTCCGTGTTGACGTCCTTGAACCGGCCGATCGCGGTGATCTTGCCGTTCTCGGCGACGATGGTGTCGCCATCCAGGATCGGCTTCTCCAGCGCGCCCGACAGCATCAGGCCGATATTGCGGATCACGAGCTTCGAAGGCCCGGTGGCCTGGGGTGCGTCATGCGCCATGGAGAGGCTCCTTATTCCTAACTGCAACGCTCGCGATCTTGGGCAGCCTTGACCAAAGGATCAAGCAGGATTATTCATTTGTATACGAACGATCGTATACGAATGACGCATTGCTGACAATCGCCTGCGCACCGGCGAGGGAGGGGTGAGATGAGCAATTTCAACCAGGAAAGCGTCCTTAGCGTCCACCACTGGACCGACACGCTGTTCAGCTTCAAGACCACGCGCAGCCCGACCTTCCGTTTCCGCAACGGCGAATTCACGATGATCGGGCTCAAGGTCGGTGAGAAGCCGCTGCTACGGGCCTATAGCGTCGCCAGCGCCAACTACGAGGACACGCTCGAATTCTTCTCGATCAAGGTGCCGGACGGCCCGCTGACCTCGCGGCTCCAGTACCTGAAGGAAGGCGACGAGATCATCGTCAGCCGCAAGGCGACCGGCACGCTCGTGATCGACAATCTGGAAGAGGGGCGCAACCTCTACCTCATCGGCACCGGCACGGGTCTTGCGCCGTTCCTGAGCGTGATCAAGGATCCCGAAACCTATGAGCGGTTCGAGAAGGTGGTGCTCCTGCATGGCTGCCGGCACGTCCGGGAGCTCGCCTATGGCGAGATGATCACCGAGACGCTGCCGAATGACGAACTGCTCGGCGACTACATCCGCGACCAGCTGATCTACTATCCGACCGTCACCCGTGATCCCTTCCGCAACCGCGGCCGCATCACCGACCTCATCACTTCGGGCAAGCTGTTTGCCGATATCGGCCTGCCGGCGATTGAGGCGGCCCACGACCGCGTCATGATCTGCGGCAGCCCGGCGCTGGTCACTGATACCCGCGTGCTGCTGACCGCGCGTGGCTTCGTCGAGGGCAATCACGGCGAGCCGGCCCAGTTCGTGGTCGAAAAGGCCTTTGCCGAGCGCTGAATAGGGGATTTTGTTGGGCATGATCTCCGCGCAAACGCTTTGCGTTTGTCGCGAGGGAAAACCGCTTTACACTTTGCGCTAACGCGGCCCTTCGGGTCCGGATCATGCCCTCCGCGCAATAAAGCCGCATTTTTGCCGCCCGCCGCCCGTTGCGGCGTCGATTCGGCAGGCGATATTATGGGAACGTCGAATCAGCGGAGTTCCTACATGGTTGCGGACAACGATAGCAACATCGCCTGGCACCGAGTTCAGGTGAAGAAGAACCGCGCCGAGTTGAAAGCGCTCGAGACCGCGCGCTTCACCATGGGCGAGGTCGCATCATCCAAACGCAACGGAGACACGGAAAAGGCGATCGTGGAACTCAAGCGCAAGATCGCGCAATCCGAACGCACGATTGCTGACTACGAGAAGCGCACGCGCCGTCCGCTCGCGACCGACCTGCAAAGCCTCAGCAATGGCAGCTGGAGCCATTGGGACGCCTACACCAACCAGCGCAAAGCGGGGCCGCGGTCGCCCGGGCGCGGCTGATCGCCTTCTTTTGATCGACGTTCCGGCCCTTGCGCCGGCGACTGCGCGCACCATCTGGTTGAGGCGCCATCAATAAGGGCGGTGACCCCATGACACCGCGCATCGATTTCACGAGCGAAGCCTTCTTTCGCGATCCGCCCAGGGGAATCGCGAAGCTGCGCGCCTCCGGGCCCGTGGTCGCGACCCGTTTTCCGCTCATCGGCGATGTCTGGGTCACCACCACCCACGATGCGACGGCGGAGGTGCTCAAGGACGGCGCGACGTTCACGCTGCGCAGGGAGGACGGCAAGGTCGCAGGCCTGCGCTGGTGGATGCCGAAACTCGTCACGACCATTGCCAGCAACATGCTGACGATGGACGAGCCAGATCACACGCGGCTGCGCAGCATCGTCGACGAGGCCTTCCGCCGCCGCGCGATCGTCGCGATGGAACCGCGTATCCGCGCCATCGCTGATGGACTTGCGGACGAGCTGTTCGCGGCGGGAAGCCCGGCCGATCTCGTCCAGCGCTACGCCCGGATCCTGCCGCTGTCGGTGATCTCCGAGCTGCTCGGCCTGCCAATGGCCGATCGCCCAAAATTCATTGCCTGGGCCAATGCGATGTCCTCGCTGACGAATGTCGTCAGCTTCTTTCGGCTGCTGTTCGCGTTCCGCAAGATGCGCGCCTATCTGGAGGAGCAGCTGGGGATCGCACGTGTCCAGGGCGGTGAGGGCCTGATTGCCGAGCTCATCGAGGTCGAGCGGGAAGGCGGCCGCATTTCGCCGGACGAGATGGTGTCGATGGTGTTCCTGTTGCTGGCCGCGGGCTCGGAAACGACCACGCACCTCATCAGCGGCTCCGTCTACGAGCTCCTCAAAAACCCCGACCTGCGCGATTGGCTGGAAGAAGACTGGACTCGCGCCGGCCTTGCCGTCGAGGAATTCCTGCGCTTCGTCTCGCCAGTGCAATTCTCAAAGCCGCGCAATGTGCGACGCAATCTTGAGCTCGAGGGTGTACGTCTGAAGAAGGGGGACCGTGTCATGGTCATGCTGGCCGCCGCCAACATGGATCCTGCGGTGCATGATGCTCCCGAGCGGCTCGACCTCGAACGCAAGCCCAACCGTCACATCTCATTCGGCACGGGAATCCATTTCTGCCTCGGGCATCAGCTTGCGCGAATCGAGGCGGCTTGCGCGCTCCAGGCCTTATTCACGCGCTGGCCGCGGCTTGGTCTCGCCGTCGACGCGTCGCAGATTCACTGGCGCAAGCGTCCGGGCATCCGCGCCATCGCGAAACTGCCGGTCGTGGCCGAGGATGGCGGGAACCGCGAAGCCAAATCCCGCCCGGCCGACGTCGAGCGATTGCTTGCAAATTGACATCGCCTGCCGGTGACACCGGAACTGCGTCGCGACGAACTTGCCGCGTACCCGCGAAACAATCGCTGCCGGGCAGGCGTTGGCTTAGGTGCGGATAGCAAGGGAGCAATCCATGCCCAGCGGAGGCAAGACGCATATTGGATCAGGTACGCATGGCAAGGGCGCGGGGAACGGCGCTTTCACGGAGGTTTCGAAAGACAAGATCGGCGACAACATGATTCTGTCGAACCGCGACAAGGCGCAGCATTCCGACATTCGCGGCATGGATGGAAAATATATCCAGACCGAGCAGTACCAGGACCACTCGGCTAACCGGCTCGCGGAGGACGAGGACGAAAGTTAGAAACTTACGAACCGGTCAGCTTCTTCGACGCAAGGAGGTCGCGCTCCCAGCCGAACACGGATCGGCCATCGAGCTGCGGTGAAGCCGCGCGCTCGGCCGCGATGAAGGCCTCGACCGATGGACCGCGCGCGGTGCGCTCCAGCCGCCGCGCCTGGTCGTCGAGGCGTTTTATCGCCTGCATTTCCTCCTCGCGCCCAAGCCTTGCGTTCTCGATCGCGCCTTTGAGCACGCGAATGGTCTCGTCATAGACCTTGATCGGAACGGGGTAGGGGTGGCGGTCCTTGCCGCCATGAGCGAGCGAGAAGCGCGCCGGGTCCTTGAAGCGATAGGGCGCGCCGTGCACGACTTCAGCGACCATCGCGAGCGAGCGCACGGTGCGCGCGCCGACACCGGGCGTCAGCAAAAGCTCGGGAAAATCGACCGGACCGCGCTCGGCGGCCGCAGCCAATGTGCCGTGCAGGCGACGCGCGAAGACATCCTTCGGCCGTACATCGTGATGCGCTGGCATGATGAGGTGCGGCAGCATGGCTTGTGTGGGTTCGACACCGCTCAGACGTTCGAATTCGGACACGATGCGATCGGGGCCGAGATCGGAGAGCAGCTCGAGTTGCGCCGAGCGCGAGACGTCGGCACGGTGGTCGGTGAGGTTGACGATCTCCCCCTGCGCGGGGCCGTCGATCGCGCTGTGCGGCGCATCGACGAAGCTCTTCAGCGCCTCGGAGTGCCAGTGATAGCGGCGGGCCTGCCGCTTCTCGCCGTTCATGCCCTGTTGCACCACCGTCCATTTGCCGTCGTCGGTGACGAAGAAGCCATGCAAATAGAGGTCAAAGCCGTCCTGCACCGCGGCACTGTCGACCTTCGCAACGAGGCGGCTCGCGCGCGTCAGTTTGGCACCGTCGAAGCCGACGCGGTCGCCGAGCGACAGAAGCTCATCCGGCGTCTTGCGCGAATGCTGGCCACGCCCGCCGCAAACATAAATGCCGAGCTCGTTCTGGAGTGGGGCAAGCCCGCGTTTCAGCGCGCCGATCACGGAGGTGGTGATGCCGGAGGAGTGCCAGTCCATCCCCATCACGGCTCCGAACGACTGGAACCAGAACGGATGCGACAGCCGCTGCATGAACTCGTCGCGGCCGTAGTGGTGGACGATCGCCTGTGTGACGATCGCGCCCAGCGACGCCATGCGGCTTGCGAGCCACGGCGGAACCCGTCCGGTGTGGAGAGGAAGATCGGCGCTGCCAGTGCGTCGGGTCATGCCTTCTTTGATAGCCGGATTCTGCCCCGGTTGCACGACGGGAAATGCTGTGAGGCAGGCGCGCAGTTGACGCCTACTGGTGCGCCGCCTTGACCGCGCCTCTCAGGCCAGCCCGCTGTTGAATCGCCTCCAGCTCACCCCCGGACTGCTCTTGCTCCACGAAATGGTTGAGGAAGGGCAGGGCAGCCTCGCGCCCCTTCGGGATTGCGATCGCCATGTGCTCCAGGCCCCAATTGCCGTCCAGAATGCGCGAGCCCGGCATCTGGTCGGAGATTTCGAACAGCGTCGGCTTGTTGGTCGCATAAAGATCGATCTCGCCGCGACCAAACATCGCGACCGCGACCTTCACGCTCTCGGCGGGCACGATGGTCGCGCTCCTGAATTTCTGCGGAAGCGTCCGCTCGGACGTCGAGCCTTTTGTCACCCCGATCTTCACACCCGGCCGGTCGATGTCCTCCACCTTGCCGATAGACGAGTTGGTCGGCACCAGGAAGCCGAGCTCGATCGCGAGCACGGGGTTGGTGAAGCTGACGTCGTTGGCGCGGACAGGCGTCGCGTTGGTGACGGTGAAGTCGACCTTGCCGTCATGGATCGCGGTGACGATGTCGGCCACGCGCTCGAACCGGACATAATCGACGGGTACGCCGAGGCGCTTTGCAAGCTCACCGCCGAGGTCGTAGCTCACCCCATGAGGCTTTCCGTTCGTGTCGGTCACCATCGAGGTCGGGCTTCCCGGATAGATGCCGACATGCAACGTGCCGGACGGCGCAAGAATTTGCGCCTCGCCGTCAGCCCGAGCGGTCGCGCCGGCAAGGCCGGACGCGACGACGGCAACGAGTGCAGTGCGTGCAAGGCACGTCAGACCAAGGCCGGTCATGTCATTGCGCCCGGATGTTGGCGGCCTTCAGCACCGGCTCCCATTTGGCCGCCTCCGCATGCATGTAGGCATCAAACTCCTTCGACGACGAGCCGACCGGCGAGGCGCCGATCTTGTCGAGGGTCGACAGTACGCCCGGGTCTTGCAGCGCCGTCTTCAAATCGGTTTCGAGCTTCGCCACGATCTCCGGCGGCATTTTCGCAGGGCCCAAAAATCCCCACCAGACCGAGACGTCATAGCCTGGTACGCCGGCCTCGGCGACGGTCGGAACATCGGGCAGGGCCTTTGACCGCTGCGCCGACGTCACGGCGAGTGCACGCACCGGGCCGCCGTCGAGCTGACCAATCGCTTCGGCAAGTGGGTTGAGGCTGACGGGGATTTCGCCCGCGATGACCGCGGTCAGCGCCGGTGCGCCACCCTTGTAGGGAATAGAGACGATCTTCACGCCGGCCATGTACTTCAACAGCTCGCCGGCGAGATGCGCCGAGGTACCGTTGCCGGACATCCCGTAGGAGAGCTTGTCCGGTTCGTTCTTCGCAGCAGTCAGGAGATCGCCGAGGCTCTTGTATGGGCTGTCCTTGGCGACGACGATGGCGAGTGGCGAGGAGGCGACCTCGCCGATCGCGGTGAAATCCTTGAAGGTGTCGTAGGGCACGCTCGGATAGATGAACTGGTTGAGCGGATGGCCGCTGGCGACCAGGATCAACGTATAGCCATCGGGCGGCGCCTGCGTCAGCGCCTGCGAGGCGATGATGCCGCCGGCGCCGGGGCGGTTGTCGATCACCGGCTGCTGGCCCCAGCTCTTGGCCAGCGCCTGGCCGATCGTGCGGGCGAGCACGTCGACGGCGCCTCCGGCGGCATAGGGCACCAGAATGTGGACCGGCTTGCTCGGGAAATTGTCGGCCTGGGCGCCACTTGCGGCCAGCAGCAGGCCCGTGCCCAGCAATAGGCGTCCGATTTTCTTGTTCAAGCCCAGCATCTTTTAGCGCTCCTCGGGGCGAATGTCCGTCCGGGCGGCCATCTCGGACCGCCGGGCGCCGCCCATCGTTTTTGTTGACGAGACCTTATCTTTTGTACGATAGTACAAATCACATGGTACGCAAGCCCACCAGCAAAGACACGGCCCGCAAGCCGAACATGCGCGAGGCGATCCTCGCCGCGGCGGAAGAGTTGTTCGCGACCAACGGCTTCAACGCTGTCTCGGTACGCGACATCGCGCAGGCCGCCGGGGCCAACCCCGGCAGCGTCACTTATCATTTCAAGACCAAGGACGGTCTGCTGCTGGAGATCTATCGCCGCCATTGCGGTCCGATGAATCTCCGCCGGTCCGAGCTGCTCGCGGCCGCCAAGCGCGTGCGCGATCTCCAGGACCGGCTGGAAGCGATCGTGCGCGCCTATGTCGTGCCGGCCTTCACTTCGGGCAGCGATCTCGCCGGCGGCGGGGCGCGGTTCACGCGGCTTCGTGCCGTGATGTCCGCCGAGGGTAACGAGGTGGCGCGGCGCATCATCGCGCAGACCTTCGACGACACCAGTCACGCCTTCATCGACGCGATCCACGAGAGCCTGCCGCATGTGCCGCGCACCGAAATCGTCTGGCGCAGCCATTTCCTGCTTGGTGCACTCTACTACTCGCTGGTGACGCCGGAGCGCGTCTCACGCCTGTCGCGTGGCGAAGCCGACGGCAGCGATGCGGCTGCTGCGATCGAGCAACTCGTTCAGGCGACAGTGGCGTCGTTCCAGGCGCCGGCACTCGATCAGGCCGCGCCGGCGCGTCGGCGAGCGGCGGCAAGCAACAAGACGTAGACGACCGCCGGCGGACGAGGAGCGTCAAGCTCGCGTTGTCCGCAACCGGCGGCATTTGACTGGGGATGCGGGATGAACAGGCGTGACTGCTTGCAACTCTTGACAGGCGCCTCGATGGCCGCCTGGGCTTCGAGCGCGCGCGGGCAGGCGGCAGAGCCGGCCAAAGCGATCCCGACCATCGATCCGCCGGACCCGAATCCCAAGACGCCGGCCTTCAGGCTGCCGCCGAAATCCTGCGACGCGCACACGCATATCTTCGGGCCGGCAGCCAAGTATCCGTTCTCGGACCATCGTCCCTACAACACGGCTGATGCGCCGCTGGAGGCCTTCCGGGCCGTGCACGAGAAAATCGGTGTGGATCGCTGTGTGATCGTCAACGCCACGGTGCACGGCACCGACAACCGCGTCGTGACCGATTCCATTGCGCAAAGCGAGGGGGCCTATAAGGGCATCGCCAACGTCAAGGATGAGATGTCCGATCACGAGCTCGAGGCGCTGGACAAGGGCGGCATCTGCGGTTGCCGCTTTGCCTTCCTGAAGCGGCTCGGCGGCGTCGGTGACATGACCAAGTTTCAGCGCATCGTGCATCACGTCGCCGAACTCGGCTGGCACGTCGACGTCTATTTCGAGCCGGGCACGATCGCCGAATTCGCGCCGATCCTGACCGCGCTCCCGACGCGCTACGTCATCGATCACATGGGCACGGTGCAGGCGGGCAAGGGGCTCGATGATCCAGGCTTCACCGCGCTGCTCGATCTGCAGAACAAAGACGAGAAGTGCTGGGTCAAGATCACCGGCCTTGAGCGTGCATCCGCCGTAGGCAAGCCGTTCCACGATGCCGTGCCGTTTGCGAAGAAGCTGATAGACAACGCGCCCGATCGCGTGATCTGGGGCACCGACTGGCCGCACCCCAACGTCAAGGTCATGCCCAATGACGGCGAGATCGTCGATCTGATCCCGCTCTACGCACCCGATGCCGCGATCCAGCAGAAGCTGCTGGTCGACAATCCCGCGCGCCTGTTCAAGTTCACCTGAAGACACCAGATGTACAAGCCGACCATTCCGCCGCCCGATCCGAACACGCGCACGCCGAAGTTCAAGCTGCCGGCGCTCGCTTGCGACGCGCATTGCCACATCTTCGGTCCGGGCTCGAAATATCCGTACGCGCCGGACCGTTCCTACACGCCGCCCGACGCGCCGCTGGAGGATTTTCGCGCGTTGCACGCCAAGCTCGGCATCCAGCGCGCCGTCATCGTCAATGCCAGCGTGCACGGCACCGACAACACCGTTGCGCTCGACGCGATCGCGCAGAGCAACGGGGCCTATCGCGCAGTCGCCAATATCGACGACACCATTAGCGAACGGGGCTTGCGCGAACTGCACGAAGGGGGCTTCCGCGGCTGTCGCTTCAATTTCGTCCGCCATCTCGGTGGCGTCCCGGACAAGGGCGTGTTCGACCGCGTGATCGAGATGGTCGCGCCGCTCGGCTGGCACATCGATCTGCATTTCGACGCGATCGACCTGCCGGAATATGCCGCCATGCTGGCCAAGCTGCCGGTGCGCTACACCATCGATCACATGGGACGGGTGAAGGCGTCCGAGGGGCTCGACCAGCTTCCGTTCAAGATCCTGATCGACCTGATGCAGCGCGATGAGAAATGCTGGGTCAAGATCTGCGGTTCGGAACGCGTTTCGTCCTCTGGTCCGCCGTTCACCGATGCCGTGCCGTTCGCGCGCAAGATCGTCGAGACAGCGGTCGACCGCGTCATCTGGGGCACGGATTGGCCGCATCCCAATGTCAAGGTCATGCCGAATGATGGCGACCTGGTCGACTTGATTCCGTTGTTCGCGCCGGAGGCGGAGTTCCAGCAGAAGATTTTGGTCAGCAATCCGGCCCGCCTGTTCGAGTTCGGGGAATGACAGCGCTCTCGATCGACAAGCCGCGGGGCCGCGCCTGGTGGAAGGAGCTCTGGGTCCAGGTTCTCCTTGCCATGGCGGCCGGTATCGCGCTCGGTATCGTCAATCCCGAACTTGGCGCAAAGATGCAGCCGCTGGGCGACGCCTTCATCAAGGCGATCCGCATGCTGATCGCGCCAATCATCTTCTGCACCGTCGTGCACGGCATCGCGCATATGGCCGACATGGCCCGGGTCGGGCGGGTCGCCATCAAGGCGATCCTCTATTTCGAACTCATGACGACGGTCGCGCTGGTGATCGGGCTTGTCGCGATCAACCTGCTGAAGCCCGGTGTCGGCATGAACATCGACGCCGCCAGCATCAACACCAGCGCCATCGAGCCCTACGTCAAGCAGACCGGGGCGATCGGCTTCGTACCATTCCTGATGAACGTCCTTCCCGGCACCTTCGTCGGCGCCTTTGCTGAAGGCAACATCCTCCAGGTGCTGTTCATCTCCGTGCTGTGCGGCTTTGCCCTGGTGCAGCTCGGCGAGCGCGGAGCACCGCTGGTCAACCTGATCGACGTCGCTTCAAAGATGGTATTTGCGATCGTCGGCTTCGTGATGTGGGTGGCGCCGGTCGGCGCATTCGGCGCCATTGCGTTCACGGTCGGCAAGTTCGGTGTCGGCTCGCTGGCCTCGCTCGGCAAGCTGCTCGGCGGCTTCTATCTCACCTGCCTTGTGTTCATCGTCATTGCGCTCGGCCCGGTCGCGTGGTTCTGCGGCTTCAGCCTGCTGAAGCTGATCCGCTATATCTGGGAAGAGCTGTTGATCTGCATCGCCACGACGTCGTCGGAGACCGTGCTGCCGCGGATGCTCTCGAAGCTCGAAAACGCCGGCTGCGAGCGCAGCGTGGTCGGGCTCGTCATCCCGACGGGCTATTCCTTCAACCTGGACGGCACTTGCCTCTACCTCGCTGCCGCCTCGGTCTTCCTGGCGCAGGCGACCAACACGCCGCTCGGGCTCGCAGAGCAGGTCGAGCTGCTGCTGATCCTGCTCGTGACCTCCAAGGGCGCGGCGGGAATTGCGGGCGCCGCCTTCGTCGTGCTGGCGGCAACGCTGTCGGCCACCGGAACCATTCCGGTCGCGAGCGTCGCGCTGGTGCTCGGGATCCATCGGCTGATGTCGCAGGGGTTGACGCCGACCAATCTGATCGGGAACGCGGTCGCGACCATCGCGATTGCAAGATGGGAAGGCGCGCTCGACGCAGATCGGTTGAAACGCGTGCTCGACGGCGAGTCGGTACCGGCCGCTGGGGTGTGATGAATTGGCTGCTTGCGCTTCGCTAGAAGCAGGTCAAGCTTCGAAGAGATGAAAGGGGAGTTTGTCCCATGAAGACAGGTCTTGTAATTACCGCCCATCCCGGCGATTTCGTCTGGCGCGCGGGCGGCGCCATCGCGCTGCATGCCAAGAAGGGCTACCGGATGAAGATCGTCTGCATGTCCTTCGGCGAGCGCGGCGAGAGCCAGTTCGCCTGGAAGGAAAAGGGCGCGACGCTCGAGTCGGTGAAGGCCGGTCGCAAGGACGAGGCCGAGCGCGCGGCAAAACTCCTGGGCGCCGAAATCGAGTTCTTCGATTGCGGAGACTATCCGCTCAAGCTGACGGAAGCCCATTTCGATCGCATGGTCGACATCTACCGCGAGCTCAACCCGAGCTTCGTGCTGACTCATGCACTGGAGGATCCCTACAATTTCGACCACCCGAATGCGGCGCATTTCGCGCAGGAGACCCGCGTGGTCGCGCAGGCCATGGGCCACAAGCCGGGTGCGCAGTACAAATATGCCGCGCCGCCGGTGTTCCTGTTCGAGCCGCATCAGCCCGAGATGTGCAATTTCAAACCGAACCTGATCCTGAAGATCGACGAGGTCTGGAAGGAGAAGTACGAGGCGTTCCAGATCCTCGCCGCGCAAAAGCATCTCTGGGGCTACTATGAGCGCGTCGCGCTCAACCGCGGCATCCAGGGCAGCCGCAACACCGGCGTGCCCATGACCTATGGCGAAGCCTATCAGCGCCTGTTCCCGACTGTCGAGGAGGTCTTGGCATGAAGCCCGTCGTCGTTCGCAACATCAAGCGCGCCGAACCCGCCGGCATGTCGGCCTATGGCGTCTCCACCGTACACGAGGCGATGGGCCGTGTCGGGCTGATGAAGCCGTATATGCGGCCGATCTGGCCCGGCGCGCAGATTGCTGGCCCTGCGGTCACCGTGCTCGCGCAGCCCGGCGACAACTGGATGATCCATGTCGCGGTCGAGCAATGCAGGCCGGGCGACATCCTCGTGGTCGGCTGCACCACCGATAATACCGACGGCATGTTCGGCGAGCTGCTTGCGACATCGCTTCACGCGCGCGGTGTGCAGGGGCTCGTCATCGACGCCGGCTGCCGTGACGTGAAGGCGCTGCACGAGATGAAATTCCCGGTGTGGTCTCGCGCTATCTCGGCCAAGGGAACGGTCAAGGCGACGCTGGGCTCGGTCAACGTTCCCGTAGTCTGCGCCGGCGTCAATGTCGAGCCCGGCGATATCGTGGTCGCCGACGACGATGGCGTCGTGGTGGTGCCGAAGCGGCTCGCGGCCGAGGTTGCCGAGAAGGCAAGGAAGCGCAACGCGGACGAGAGCGGCAAGCGCAATCGTCTTGCCTCGGGCGAGCTTGGCCTCGACATGTACAACATGCGCGAGGCTCTGGCGAAAGCCGGGCTCGTCTATGTCGACAATCCCGAGGACGTCTGAGCAGGCGAAAAGCGGAGCGGGCTGATGGATCGTCTCAAGCTGCGGACCGTGCTCGGGTCGCATCCACATGTGCAGACGTTGAAGAGCGGAGAGCTTCGCTCCGACAGCTTCGATCTCGACTTCATCGAGTACACGCCGACCAACACGGCGTTCAAGCCGATGGTGCGCGAGCAGGCGTTCGACGTCTGCGAGATGGCGATCGTCACCTATCTGATGGCGAAAGCCCACGGCAAGCCGCTCGTGCTGTTGCCGGCGACCATGCTCGG
Organism: Bradyrhizobium sp. UFLA05-109; assembly: GCF_054185165.1. Taxonomy (NCBI): domain Bacteria; kingdom Pseudomonadati; phylum Pseudomonadota; class Alphaproteobacteria; order Hyphomicrobiales; family Nitrobacteraceae; genus Bradyrhizobium; species Bradyrhizobium sp. UFLA05-109. Next base: position 125,892 of record NZ_JBBIAR010000002.1, read on the forward strand.
CCGCTTCCAGCACGCTTACGCGCTGTATAATCCCGAGCGCGGCACGCTCGGCCCGTCCGATCTGGAAGGCAAGCGCGTCGGCATTCGGTCGTTCACGACCACGACCGGTGCCTGGATCAGGGGAATTCTCGCCAATGACTACGGGGTGAATCTCGACAAGATCAGCTGGATCACCTTCGAGGATCCGCACGTGGCTGAATATATCGACACCACCGAGCGCGCGCCGAAGGACAAGAAGATCCAGCAAATGCTGCTCGATGGCGAGCTCGACGCCGTGCTCGGCGAGACATCGAACGATCCGCGCCTCAAGCCGCTGTTTCCCGATCCGGCCGCGGAGGCCGCGAGTTGGTACGCCCGGCGTGGCGTGGTCCCGGTCAACCATCTCGTGGTCGTGACCGAGGCTCTGGCAAAATCGCGCCCCGACGTCGTCGCCGGCGTGTACGATCTTCTGACAGCCGGAAAGGCGAAGGCGGGCGCGGCGGCGTCGCCCGATCTTCTGCCCTTCGGGATCGAAGCCAATCGCAGGCCGCTGGAGCTGATCATCGACTACGCCTACCAGCAGGCGCTGATCCCGCGCCGCTTTGCGGTCGAGGAGCTCTTTGACGACACCACGCGAGGGATGAACTGATGTCCGGCGATCCCAGGCGATGGCAGATAGGACTTGTCGGTTATGGCGAGGTTGGCAAGATCCTCGCGGAGGACCTGCGCCAGCAGGACATCAAGGTCGCGGCCTTCGACCTCAAGCTCGGGAACGAGCAGGGCGCGGCCTTGCGAGATCACGCCACGAAGCGCGGCGTTGCGTTGGTTGCCTCGCACGCTGATCTGACCGCAAAATCCGACCTCATCGTCTCCGCTGTCACCGCAAGCCAGGCTGTCTCGGTGGCGCAAGCCTGCGCAGGCGCGATCAACCAGGGGGCCTGGTTCCTCGACTTCAACTCGGCCTCGCCCGGCGCCAAGCAGCGTGCCGCCAAGCTGATCGACGACGCCGGCGGACGCTATGTCGAGGGCGCGGTGATGACCTCTGTGCCGCCTTATCGTATCAAGGTGCCGCTGCTGCTCGGTGGCCCCGGCGCACGGGAGCTCGAGCCGCTTCTCAATGCGATCGGCTTTGCCGCCAAGGTCGCGAGCGACAAGCTCGGCGTCTCCTCGGCGGTGAAGATGTGCCGGAGCATCATGATCAAGGGCCTGGAAGCCATGGTCATCGAGAGCTTTACCACGGCGCGCGCCTATGGCGTCGAGGATGCAGTGCTGGCGTCGCTCGCGGAAACCTTTCCGGGCATCAACTGGGAGAAGCAGGGCGCTTATTTCTTCCAGCGCGTGATCGAGCACGGCCGCCGTCGCGCCGAGGAAGTGCGCGAGGTTGCCGAGACCGTGCGAGAGGCGGGGCTGACCCCATGGTCGGCCCAGGGCACCGCCGAGCGGCAGGCCTGGGTCGCCGATCTCGCCGACGAAGGCCTGTTCGGCACCAGGGGCTCCAAGGAATTCGCCCGCAGCGCCGACTGGCGCACAGAGGCGGACCGCATCCTGGCAAAGATCAAGCGTGAGGGATGACGGCGCGCGGTTTGCCCGAGTTTGAGGGCGGAAACAGGACGGCTTGTTGCCGTTCAAAGACCGGCCGGCCGTTCTTGAAGCCCATCATGATCTCCGGCAGTTCGGCGACTGCAAAGCGGCCGTCGCGCGTATCGAGCACGACGAAATCGGCCGGGTTGCCGTTTTTGAGGCCGTAGTTTTTCAAGTTCATCAGTCGCGCCGGCAAATCGGTGACGAGATCGAGGCAGGTGTCGAACTCGCCGACTGATGCATGCGCGACGTTGGCGTAGAAGTTCGCCATCCGCAGCAGCGACGCATCGCCGAACGGCGTGAAGGGATTGAGCACATTGTTGGTCGCAACGGAGCACAGCACGCCGCTCGCGACGAGCTTGTGGGCCACCGTAATGCCGCGCGGCACGTTGTGCGTTGCATCACGGCCCATCAGATAGAGATCGGTCGCCGGCAGCACCGTCACGGCGACACCGGTTTTTGCGAGCCGTTCGACCACTGGTCTCAGGCGCTCCGGCGCTAGCGCGGAGAGCTTTGTGACATGGCCGATCGAGACGCGGCCCTGATAGCCGCGCTGTTCGGTCTGCAGGCACACTTCGTCGAGATGCGACCAGGACGCATCGAGATCGAAGTCGAGATGGAGATCGACATCGACATCGAATTCCTGGGCGAGGTCGAAGATGCGCTTAAGATGCGCGTTCGGATCGGTGTCGGTATAGGGACAGCCGCCAATCACATCGCCGCCGTCGCGCAGCGCCTGGACCAAGAGCTCCTCAGCTCCGGGATCGTTGGTCAGCCCCTCCTGCGGAAAGACGCAGAGCGACAGATCGAGCGCCCAGGCATAGTCGCGCCTCAGGGCCTTGACGGCCTCGAGGCTGCGCAGGCCGATTCGCGGATCGATCTCGACATGGGTGCGCATCCGCGTCGTGCCGTGCACGATTGCGCGTTCCAGGACTCTGGCGCCGCGGGCATAGACGTCCTCAACCGTGAAATCGCGCTTCATCGCCGAGACGGCGCGGATGGCGTCGCTGAGACTGCCGTGGTCGTGCCCGCAGCGGCCGAGCAGGCAGGCCTTGTCGAGGTGGATGTGGGTGTCGACGAAGCCGGGCAGCACGAGCCGACCTTGGAGGTCGATCTCGACGGCTTCGGCCTGAAGGCGCGGCTCGATCGCGGCGATCTTGCCTTGGGAAATGCCGATATCGGCGGGAGCGGTGGCGCCGCGCATCAGCGCGTTGCGGAAGATCAGGTCGAAGGCGGTTCGGCTCGTCATGGCACCAGCACTCTACGGCGTAAGCGTACGGGAGCGTGCCCTGCGGGGGCACCTCCAGATATCCAGCAAATGAGTGCGGGAATGTTCAAATTATATGCATGCAATCCAGCAGCCCAGGGTTAGTATCCCGCATCTCTCGGAGAAGCGCCATGTCCGTTGCCGCAAAAGTCCCAAGCAAAACCATGTCCGACGCCGAGATCGTCGAAGCCTATCTGACGGCCTCGATGATTCCCGACCCGGAGGCCGCGGCGGTCTACATGGCGCCGGGTACGGTGATCACCTTCACCGGTGGCCGCGAATTCGACCATCCGCGCGGGCCGACTGGCTTCAATGCCAAGCGCTATCGCTGGGTCAAAAAGAAGATGGACCGGTTCGACGTCTGCCCGGGCGAGGGCGAGACCGTTGTCTACAGTGTCGGCACGCTCTACGGCGAATGGCATGACGGCACACCTTTCGAAGGCAATCGCTACGTCGATCGTTTCGTAGTGCGGGGCGGCAAGATCACCAAGATGGACGTCTGGAACGACAGCGCCGAGCGCATCCTGGTTCAGCGCGGCATCGACGCCTGAGTCGTCCGGCGCCCGTCAGCCCTGCCGCCGCAGGAATCCCGTGATGGTGACCTTCTCCCAGATGCCGGCTGCGGCAAAGGGATCGGCGCCGTTAAAGGCCTCGACCTCGGCGCGTCCGGGCGCCTCGATCAGGAACAGGCTGCCGATCATCTTCTCGCCGTCGTCGGAGACGAGCGGGCCAGACATGACGATTTTGACCCCGAAGCGCGAGGTGTCGTTCAGGAACACTTTGTGCGCGTCGTAGTTGGCGAGCCGGGTCGGCAGCGCGCCGGCGCGGTCGACGGCGTGGATAGCGAACAGCATGATATCTCCGGTATCTTGGGACGGCCGTTCTGACGACCGTCCCTGATTGTCAACGATGCCTATTTCGAGCCGAGCTTTTGCGCTTCTTCCCACGTCGGGCAGGTTCGCTGCTCGAGCGGTTGATCGAAGGGCTGGTAGTTGTCCTTCGTGATCACGGTGGGCTTGAGCACGATCTCGGCGACGACGGGTTGCTCGCGCAGATTACGGATTGCCATCATGGTGCCGAGGCAGCCCTGCGCAAAGCCGTTATAGTCACCGCTCGCGAGCAGCTTGCCGGACTTGATGGCGTCGATGGCTTCCTTGGTGCCGTTGATGCCGATCACCTGCGCCTTGCGATTGGCGCCGTCCAGCGCCTCGATCGCTCCGACCGCCATGGCGTCGTTGGCGGCGAGCACGCCGTCGATCTGCGAGTTGGACTGCATCAGGTTCTCCATCACCTGGAGGGCTTGCAGCCGCTGGTAATTGGCGGGCTGCGAGGCCAGCAGCTTTGCGCCCGGAGCTTCCTTGATCGCATCGTTGAAGCCTCTGATCCGATCGACATTGGTCAGCGAGCCCTTGACGCCCTCGATGATGACGATGTTCCTCTTGCCGCCGAGCGTCTTCAGCAGATAGCGCGCGGTCTCGAGCCCGAGGCTGTAATCGTCGGCGCCGACGAAGGAGACGAACTTGCCGCCGGCGGAACGGTCGGTGATGTTAACGACGGGGATCTTGGCGTCGTTGATCTTCTCGACGCCTGGCACCATGGCCTTGTAGTCGACGGGAATGAAGACGATGGCGCTCGGCTTCTTCACCACGACGTCCTCGATCTGGCTGAGCTGCTCGGGAATCGAGTCCGGCTTGGTCGGGATGTAGTGCAACGTCTTGGCGTTGAGCGCCTTGGCTGCGACGTCCGCCCCGACGCGCACGGTCTGGAAGTAGGGGTTGGTCTGGTTCTTTGTGAAGACCGCGATGGTCTCGCCGTCGGCGCGGGCCTGCGTCGTGAACGCGGCTGCCATCAGAATCGGTAGTGCGAGGTGGCCCAATTTCGATTTCATGTAATCTCCATCCTCATTTTGGTTTGTTGGATTTTCGCGAAAGAACTCATTGCGTGCGGCGGCGTGTCTTCATATCGAGCCAGACCGCGAGAACGACGATGACGCCGGTGACGAGCGGCTGCCAGTTGGCACTAACCGAGAGCAGGTTCATGCCGTTGAGCACCAGCGTCAGGATCAGCGCGCCGACGAAGGTGCCGAATACCGTGCCGACGCCGCCGAACAGCGACGTGCCGCCAATCAGCACGGCCGCGATCGCCGGCAGCGTCAGGCTTTCGCCGATGTCGGCCTCGGCCGAATTGAGCCGCGACAGGAAGATGATCGACGCAAGCCCCGCCATGGTGCCGGAGACGGCGTAGACCAGCAACAGCCGGCGCGCGACCGGAATTCCGGAGAGCCGCGCGGCAATCGGATTGGCACCGATCGCATAGATCTCCTGGCCCCAGATTGTCCGCTGCGCGAACAGTGTGCCGATCGCAAGGAAGATCAGGAGCAGGTAGACCGGGATCGGCAGGCCGAAGAGATAGCCGCTGCCGATCTGCCGGAAGCCGGCGGGGAAGCCGTGAATGGTGTCGCCGGCCATGTACCAATAGGTCAGGCCGTTCAGCACCCAGAGCATGCCGTAGGTGGCGATGAAGGAGGGGATGCGCAGCGCCGTCACCATGACGCCGTTAAGGAGACCAACGACGCCACCGGCCACCAGCGCGGTAAGGATGCCCAGCGCTGGCGAGCCGGTTTGATGGATCACGGTGCCGGCAAGGCAGGCTGAGAGAGCGACATTGGCGCCGACGGAGAGATCGAGCCCGGCGGTCAGCACCACCAGCGTCAGGCCCGAGGCAATGAAGAAGGTCAGGCTCGCCTGCCGCAGCACGTTGAGGATGTTGCCGAGGCTCAGGAAGGAGTCGCTGAGGACCGCGAGCACCGCACAGATCAGCAGTGCCGCGAGCAACCGGTAGAATACCTGGATCGCATCCTGCGACAGGAAGGAGCGGGGCGGCGAGATGGCCTCCTTGGTGATGTCGGTCATGAGCGGCTCCTGATGCCGTCCAGGAACAGCGCGACGATGACGAGGACGCCGACGCTTGCGACCTGCACAGAGGATGGCAACGAGATCAGATTGAGGCCGTTGCGCAGGACGCCCACCGCGATCACGCCGAGCACGGTACCGAGCAGCCAGCCATTGCCGCGCTCGAATGAGGTGCCGCCAACCGCAACCGCCGCAATCGCATCGAATTCCAGTCCGAGACCGGCGGTCGGGTGGCCGGAATTCATGCGCGCGGTCATCAAGAGCCCCGCGACGCCGGCCATGGTGCCGCCAATCGCGTAGACCGCGATCAGCAGCCGGTTCGGCGAGCGGCCGGCATATCTCAGCGCCTCGCGATTTCCCCCGAGCGCGAAGATGTAGGTGCCGAAGCGGGTGTGATAGAGCAGGGCATGAAAGAACGCGTAAGTCACGAGTGCCATCACGATCGGCACGGGCACGCCGAGCAAGGTGGATGAATAGATATCACGCACACTGTGGGGGATGCCGACGACGCTCTGGCCGTCGGAGACGATCAGCGACAAGCCCTGCGCCATGCCGAGCGTGCCGAGCGTCGCGACGAAGGGCGGAATCCCGAGAACGGCGACCAGCCAGCCGTTGATGGTGCCAAAGGCGGCGCCGACCAGCACGCCGGCGCCTAGCCCAAGCAGCATCGACTTGGTCGCGAGCGACACGATGGCGACGCAGAGGGAGGTCAGCGTCAGCACTGCGCCCATCGAGAGGTCCAGGCCTTCGGTCATGATGATCAACGTCATCGGCAGCGCGAGCATGGTCAGGATCGTCGACTGCACCAGCACGTTTGAGAGATTCGCGACCGACAGGAAGCCGGGTGCGACCGCCCCGAACAGCGCGATCAGGAGCACCAGCACGACAGCGACGCCGGGAATGCGCTGGAGCGGATTTGGTTGCGAAACGACTGCGGCCTCACGCATGATGCATTCCCAGTCGCACGATGTTCTCCTCGGTCAGCTCAGTGCGCGACAGATGCCCGGCGATGCGGCCCTCGCGCATCACATAGGCGCGGTCGCAGACATGGCAGATCTCGACCTGCTCGGACGAGATCATCAACGCAGCTGCGCCCTCGGCGACCAGCCGGTCGATCAGCGCAAAGATCTCTGACTTGGCGCCGATGTCGATGCCGCGCGTCGGCTCGTCGAAGATGAAGAGCTTTGCACCCGCGGCGAGCCATTTGCCGATCACGACCTTCTGCTGGTTGCCGCCGGACAGCAGGCCGACGGTCTGCCGGGCACTCGGCGTGGCGATCCTGAGTTGCCGGATCAGATTGTCTGACGTGCGCTGTGCGCGGCGTTGATCGAACAGGCCAATCGGGAACAGCCTTCTCAGCGCCGACACCACGAGATTGTCGCCGACCGAGCGGAGCAGAGCGAGGCCCTCGCTCTTCCGGCTCTCAGGAATCAGGGCGATGCCGCGTCGCGCGGCGACGTCGGGCTCACCGGAGATCGTCTTGCCGTCAAAAACGATCTCGCCTGATGTCACGGGATCTGCGCCGAAGATGGCGCGCGCGACCTCGCTGCGGCCGGAGCCGACGAGGCCGCAGAGGCCGACGATCTCGCCCTGACATACCTCGATGTCGATGTCGGAAATGCCGGTTGGCGAGGTCAGGCCCTTGACGCTTAGCAACACCTGGCCGGGCTTGTCGGCGAAGTTGCGCGGATAAGTCATGTCGACGGTGCGGCCGACCATCATGCGCACGAGCTGGTCGGGCGTGACGTCGGCCGGCCGGACGCCGTCGATACGCCGGCCGTCGCGAAGGATGGTGATGCGGTCGCCGAGCGCGAACACCTCGGCCATGCGGTGCGAGATGTAGACGATCGCGACCCCGTCGGCCTTCAGCCGCGCGATCAGCGCGAACAGGAGCTCGGTCTCGCGGTCTGACAGCGCCGCGGTCGGCTCGTCCATGACAAGGATGCGCGCGTTCTGGCTGATCGCCTTCGCGATCTCGACCATCTGCTGCTGGGCGACGCCGAGCTTGTCGATGGTGATGGAGGGATCGATGTCGAAGCCGATGGTATCGAGCACGCGCTTGGCATCGGACAGGATCTTGCGGCGGTCGATGGTGCCGGGGATGCGGCCCTTCGGCTCGCGGCCGAGGAAGATGTTTTGAGCGATGTCGAGATAGGGGACGAGCGAGAATTCCTGGAAGATGACGGCAATGCCGAGCTTCTGCGCGTCGGCGGTCGACGACATCGCGACCTTCTTGCCCTTGTAATAGAACTCGCCTGCATCGGCGCGGTAGGCGCCGCACAGCACCTTCATCAGGCTAGACTTGCCGGCGCCGTTCTCGCCGAGCAGCATGTGCACCTCGCCGGGAAACACGGCGAAGGACACGTCGTCCAGCGCCTTGACGCCCGGAAACTCCTTGCTGATGCCGCGCAGCTCGAGCAGCGGTGTGTCAGCCTCCTCCATCGTCCGTCCTCTCCAAAAAGCTCGATTTGCCGGACTCTTGTCGGTCCTTTCAGCCGTGATCCGGCTTAAGCAGCTCTTGCGTTGCTCGCAACCTGCTTCAAGCCGAAATCATAGTTGAGATGAAAATACTCAGCCCCCACCATGCGGCCATCCGGCGCACGACCTGGTGGATGACGGACGAACTCGCGGATCAGGCTGTCCTTGACGCCGAACACCACGTCGCTGTCGAGGTACTTGTCGCCGGCGACGAACACATGCGTCACGAGCTGTTCGAAGCCTGGCGCGGAGATCATGAAATGCACGTGTGCCGGGCGCCAGGGATGGCGGCCCTGCGCCTCCAGCATCTCGCCGACCGGCCCATCATGCGGAATTGGGTATGCGGCGGGCTTGATCGACCAGAAATGGAAGCGGCCGTCGGCATCGGTGTGGAAGCGCGCGCGCATCGCGAGATCGCCGATCTCATCGAGTTGCTGCACGTCATAATATCCATCGTCGTCGGAATGCCAGACATCCACCACTGCGCCCACCAGCGGCCGGCCGTCCACGGCCGAGACGGTGCCTGTGACCAGCATCGGATCACCTTCCATGGTGCCGGAGATGTCCTCGCCGCTGTTTTTCTCCGGGGCGGCCTGCACGAAGAAGGGGCCGAGCACCGTGGTCTCGGTCGCGCCCTCCGGCACCGGATGATTGATGGCGTCGACCAGCATGGAAACGCCGAGCGTATCCGATAGCAGGATGAACTCCTGGCGCTTGTCATCGCACATGTGGCCGGTGCGGGTGAGGAAGTCGATGCCGTACTCCCATTCCTTCTGGGTCGGCCGCACCTCGCGCACGAAGGCATGAAGGTGGCGCACCAGCGCCTCGCTCACTTGCTTGATCCGCGGATCGGTCGCGCCCTCGATCCGCTCGAGCACGGCGTCGGTGATCGTGTTCTCATTGAAGTTACGCAACGTTGCCTCCGTTGATCAGAGTTTTGGTTCGCCAAGCCCTGACAGTCGTTCGAGATGCTTGACGGTCGCGATGAAGTCGGTTTCACCATCGCCTTGCGCAACCAGTGAGCCATAAATCTCGCGCACCTGTGCCGCGAGCTGGAGCGGCACGCCGACGGCGTGGCCGGCGCCGAGGATGAGATCGAGATCCTTGGCCATCTGCTTGCAGGAGAAGGTTGATTCGAAATCGCGCGTCCTGAGCGGCGCGGTCTTGTACTTCACCATGGGAGAGGCAACCGCGCTGTCGTCGAGCACCTTCAGAATGTCATGCCAGGCGATGCCGCCCTTTCGAGCGAGCGCCAGGCTCTCGGCCATCATGGCGGCCGACACAGCAATCATCAGGTTGACGGCGAGTTTTGCGTAGCGCGCTTCTTCACCGGGCCCGAGATAGGTCTGCGCGCGCGTGAAGGTTGCGAACAGCGGCTTTGCGGCCCCGAAGACGTCCTTCGGCCCCGAGACGAAGCAGGTCAGCGCGCCCGTGTGGACGATGCTGGCGTTACCGGAGACCGGCGCGCGCAGATAGGCGACGCCGCGCGCCCGTGCGGCGGCATCGACCTCAGCGGAGGCTTCCGCGCTGACTGTGCTGGTTTCGATCAGCACGGCTCCCGGCGCCATCGCGCCGATCAGACCGGTTGGGCCGAGCATCACAGCGCGCAGCGCGCCATCGTCAGGCAGGGAGGTGATCACCGCAGCCCGGCCGCTGACCGCGTCGGCCGGTGAGGCCGCAATGGCGATGCCCTGTTCGCGTGCGGCAGCGATGCGAGCCGCACTTGGGTCGAAGGCGGTCACGGCATAGCCGGCCTTGGCGACGAGTGCCGACATCGGCAGGCCCATCTTGCCGATGCCGATGAAAGCGATGTTTTTCGAAAGGTCCGTCATTCTTGTTGTCCGTTGGCGCCTCAGGCGGCGCGTCCCTGTCGTTCGATGTCCTGCACCAGCCGCCGCCCCGATTGTGCGAGCAGCTCCTTCTTCCGCTCCAGTTCGTCAACCAGCAGCCTGCCGTTCCGCTTCTTCCAGACGCCGCCGATCATCACGGCCTCGATATTGGCAAGGCTCGTCTGCATCACGACGGTGGCGACGGGATCGTGGACCGGAAAGAGATTGAGATCGGAGGCATTGATGACCACGAGGTCGGCGAGCTTGCCCGGCATGAGCGAGCCGATCTGGCCGTCGCGGCCGAGCATACGGGCGCCCTCGAGCGTGATCCAGCGCAGCGCCTCGCGCGCCGGAATCGTCGTCGTCGCTGGAATCGTGCCGCTGGCGTTGCGCGACTCGGCATTGTCGAGCGCCCGCTGCATCGATAGAGCGACGCGGGCGGCAGAGAAGAGATCGCCGGCCAGCACGGATTCGAGATCAATGCCGATCGTCGGTCGAACGCCGCGCTTCAGGAGCCGGCCGGTGATCGGAAAGCCGTGGCCCTGGATCATCTCGTTCTCCGGTGTCACCGAGAACGACACGCCGAGATCGACCAGGCGTTGCAGGAGGTCGTCGGAGAGGTCGTTGCCGTGAACGATGTTGACATTGGTCCCGACGAGGCCCGCCTCGATCAGCTTCTCCCAGCCGTCCGCCGTCTTGGCCGGACCGCCGCCCTGATGCATCGATGCGATCAGGTTAAGCTCTCGCGCCAGGCGGAAGTCACGCGTGGCGACGTCGAGCGTCGCATAATGCGGGCCGAGAATGGCAAGTCCAAGCGTGACAAGGCCGTTACGATCGGCGAGGGGACCCGCCAGCAATCGCTCGACCTCGCGGCGCGGATGCGGGATCTCCGAGAAATGCGGCTCGCCGGGCTTTGGCTCGGGTTTCGGCGAGCCATGAAAGAAGGCCGCGCGAATACCGCTCTCGATCAGGCCGCGCACGGCTGCGTCGGTGTGTTCAGGTGTCGGATTGTTGTGGCACCAGTCAACCAGCGTCGTGGTGCCGCAATTGATCTGGTTCAGCGCGCCGACCAGCGTTGCGATATAGATGTCGTCGGGCCGGAACACGGTTGCCAGCCCCGCATGCATGCGGCGGAAATATTCGAGCAGCGTCCAGTTCGCGGCAAACCCGCGCAACGCCGTCTGCCAGGTGTGCATATGGGCGTTGATCAGACCCGGAATGACGATACGCCCCCTGCCGTCGATGACCTCAGTCTCGGCCGCTCCGCTGCCAAGCTCGATGCCGGGGCGCACGTCAACGATCCGGTTGCCCTCGACCAGCACGTCGCCGGTAGGCAGATCGCCAACCGCATCATCCATGCTGATGATGGTTGCTGACTTGATCAGCGTGCGCCGCATTGCCTCAGGCCACCGCTTTGGTTGCGGCCGGCGGCTCGCCCGCCCAGGCGCGCGCGATCAAGTCGCAGATGGCGTTGCGCTCGAGGGGGCGCGGATTCCAGTAGGCGTTAGTGACCGCGAGATCAGCCGCCTTGTCGATGCCGCCCTCGGGCATGCCGATATCGCGCAGCGCCAGCTTTGCATTCAGCCGCTTCGCAAGGTCGTAGAGTCCCCGCGATGCATCGGCCGCGCCGATCGCACGCGAGATACGCATCATCGCATCGGGCACGGCGGGCGCATTGTAGGCCAACGCATGCGGCAGCACGATGGTGTGGGTCTCAGCGTGCGGAAGATCGAATGTGCCGCCGAGCGTGTGGCAGAGCTTGTGATGCAGAGCCATGCCGACGGTGCCGAGGCAGACGCCGCAGAGCCAGGCGCCATACAGCGCTTCGGTGCGGGCCTCGCGGTCATCGCTCTTCGCGGCGATGGCGGGCAGGGCACGGGCGAGCGCACGGATGCCTTCTTCCGCCATCAGCGAGGTCACGGGATTGGCATCGCGCGCGTAAAGCGCTTCGACCGCGTGCGCAATCGCATTGATGCCGGAAGTCGCTGCCAGGCCGACCGGCAGCGTCAAGGTCAGGTCGACATCGTAGATCACGGTCTCCGGCAGCACGGCCGCATCGCGCACCGTCGTCTTGAGGCCATTCTCGGTCTGGCCGACGATCGGCGTCATCTCGGAGCCGGCATAGGTGGTGGGGATGCAGAGCTGGTTGACGCCGGTGCGTAACGCCAGCGCCTTGCCAAGGCCCGTGGTCGAGCCGCCGCCGAGCGAGACGACGCAGTCGGCGTCACAGGCCTTCATCGCCGCGAGCGCCTTCGCGGTGACCTCGACGGGGGTGTGCATCGTGGCGCCGGCAAAGAGGCCGGCATAGAGCGGGCCGAGTGCAACGCCGAGGTTTTTGCCCTGCGCCTCCTGCTGCGGCGTCGTCAGCACCAGCGCACGCTTGCCGCCGAGCCGCTCGACCTCGGCCTTGGCCGCCGCAAGCGTTCCGCTGCCGAATACGACGCGGCAGGGGAGGTTTTCGAAGGTGAACGAACCGATCATGCGCCGGTCTCTTTGATGGGATAATCGACCTGGAAGCGGCCGATCCGCAAGTCGCCGAGCTCCTCGCGGACGCGCAGGTGCTCCGGATGGGTTGCATAGGCCTGAAGCGCGGCCTGGTCGGCGAATTCGGAGAACAGCACGACGTCGCAGGCGTAGTCGACATCGCTGACGTCGAGGCCGACCTCAATATGGATGAGGCCGTCGATCTGCCCCTTCAGGCCCTCGAAAAGGGTTTTGACCTTGAGCCGGGCAGCGGAGCGCTCCGCAGGCGTCTCCCCGCGCAGCCGCCACATCACGATGTGCCTGATCGGGCCCGACATTTTCCTGATTTCCTCGCCGGTCATCTTGCTTTGTTGGAGGCATTTTGCCTTGCAGAAATCGGAAATAAAGGCCAAAAATCGTAAGTCTCTTTTCCGAGTTTCGCAAAAATGGACCGCCTTCTCCAGCTCGAAGTCTTCTCCAAAACGGCCGAACTTGGCAGCCTTTCCAAGGCGGCCGAGACGTTGCGGATGTCGAATGCGGCGGCGAGCCGGCACCTCAGCGCGCTGGAGGAGCGGCTCGCGGTGAGGCTGATCGAGCGCAATACGCGCCGGCAGTGGCTGACGGAAGCAGGGCAAGAGCTGTTGCAACGTTGCAGTACGCTCTTGAACGAACTCGCCGAAGCCGAGGACGCAGTCTCGGACCGCGCGCTGTCGCCGAAGGGCATGCTGCGGGTCACGAGCTCACTGTCGTTTGCCATGATCTATCTCGCACCGATGCTGCCGGCGTTCCGCGCGCTCTATCCAAAGCTCAACGTGCAGATCATCACCGCCAACCGCTATCCCGATTTCATCGAGGCGGGCATCGACGTCGCGATCCGCACCAGGGAACACGAGCCCGACTCCAACATCGTCGTCCGTCGCATCGGCCAGATGCGGCGCGTGCTGGCGGCAGCACCGTCCTATCTGGCAAGGCAAGGACGGCCGGAGCATCCCGCCGATCTCGCGCGCCACGACATGCTGATCTACAACCTCGCCAACGATCCCTATTCGCTGCGGCTCAGCAAGGACAATGTGGTCCAGACCGTCCGCATTGCGCCGACGCTCGACAGCAATGACGGCCAGGTGATCCGCGGCGCCGCGCTCGCCGGCCTCGGCATCCTCATCCAGCCACTTTATATCGTGCAGGGCGACATTTCCTCCGGCCAGCTCGTGCCGCTGTTGATGGACTGGGAGCTGCCTTTGCTTACGATGAACATCGCCTACCAGAACCGCGTCAGGCTCCCCGCCAAGATCAGGGTGTTTTCCGACTTCCTGGTCAACCACATCCGCGAGCATTCGCAGGCGGGAATCTGGATCGACGCGAAGGAGCGCTCGTCCGATTCGTCCAGCGCAATATAAATACGCGATAGCAGGTAGAAACAGCCGCTCGTACTCATCGCAGCCGATGTGGGCTACGATACACAGAGAATTGCGTATCGGCTCAGGGGCTCGTCGCGGCCTGGGCATAGATGCCCGAAGTCGACACGACGCCAGGAGAGATTGATGCGCCTCAGTGCCGTGCTTTTCGTCCTTGCCCTTGTGACCGGACCGGTTGCAGCCGAAGACCTCGGAGGCACGCTCGAGAAGGTCAAGGAGACGAAGAAGATCACGCTCGGCTACCAGGAAGCGTCCATTCCCTTCAGCTATCTGGACGGCGACCAGAAGCCCGTCGGCTTCGCGCTCGATATTTGCCTTAAAGTCGTCGATGCCGTGAAGAAGCAGCTCGGTCTGCCCGAGATCGCCGTCGAGTTCACGCCCGTGACGTCATCGAACCGTATCCCGCTGATGGTCAACGGCACGCTCGATCTGCACTGCTCGGCGACCACCAATAACGCCGACCGCCAGAAGCAGGTGGCCTTCACCAATACGCATTTTCTGAGCGCGACGCGGTTCGCGGCCAAGAAGGCGGAGAAGCTCAATACGATCGATGATCTCAAGGGCAAATCCGTCACAGCGGTGGCCGGATCGGTCAATTTGAACCAGCTCGCCAAGGTCAATACGCAGCGCAATCTCGGAATCAATATTCTTCCGGCCAAGGATCAGGCCGAGGGTTTTCTGATGCTGGAGACCGATCGCGCGCAGGCCTATGCGCTCGACGACGTGCAGCTCGCGGTAGCGATCGCGCGTTCGAAGGAGCCGTCGCTCTACATGATCAGCGACGAGAGCTTCTCAAAGGCTGAGCCATTCGGGATCATGCTGCGCAAGGACGACGCGCCGTTCAAGGCGCTCGCCGACCGCGCTACCGCCGAGCTCTACCAGAGCCCGGAGATCGAGGTGCTCTACAAGAAGTGGCTGCAATCGCCGGTGCCGCCGAACGGGATCAATTTCAACGTCCCGATGTCACCAGCGCTCCGCAACGCCTTCAGGAAGCCGAGCTCGAGCTACGATCGCGACGTCTACGAAGCCAACTGAGGCAGGCGCCTAGCGCGCCCGGGGCGAGGCGGGCAATCGGTAGGTCAGTGCCGCTCCAATTGCCGCGATGGCTGCCATCGCGAGCGCCCAGACGACGTAGAGCCGATGACCGATCAGCACGCCGCTCAGGAGCGGCGCGGTGATGTTGGCGCCCGACATCAGCGACTGGTTGAGGCCCATGATCATGCCTTGGCGGTTGATCGCGGCGCTGCGTGACAATTCCGCCGTCAGCGTGCTGCGGGTGAACATGGTGCCGATGATGATCAGGGTCAGGAATATGGCGAACAGGCTGTTGCTGTTTCCGATCGCGAGGCCGGAAAATCCGAGCGCCATGCACGCGAACGCCAGTAGTACGATGCCGCGGTCGGATGCAAAGCGGTTCGCGCGCGTAATCAGCAGGCCTTGAACAACCATGTTGATGAAGCCGGCATAGGCGAACACCCAGCCGAGCTCGCGCGCGCCGAAGGGATGCCCGTCCCATGAGAACCGCGCCGACAGAAACAGGCCGATCTGCGACAGGAACATCGAGTTGACGAAGAAGAACACGATCAGGAGACCGAGCACCCGCCACGCATGACGCATGCCGACGATCGCACGCGTCACCTCGGCTTGGGGTACGCGGTGATGATAGAGCGGCTCGGAGGCGGGATGGTCGGGCGGCAGCAGGCTGACCGTCGCCAAAATGCTGATGAGCGATAGTGCCGCGGCGGCCCACACTGGCGCGGTGTCACCGTAATGGACGAGAAAGCCGGAGAGCGCCGGTCCCAGCAGCAGGCCCGTTCCAATCGCTCCGCTGGTCATCCCGAGCGCCTGCTTGCGCGTCGACGGCGCGCTGTGCTCGGCCGCATAGGCATGCGCCACTGAGATGTTGCCCGAGGTCAGACCGTCGGTGATCCGGGCGAGAAAGACCAGGGTCAGGTTGGTTGCCAGCGCGAGCAGAGCAAAGCCGACGAACGTACCGATCTGGCTGACGAGCAGGACCTTGCGGCGGCCGTAGCGGTCCGAGAGCATGCCCACCACTGGTCCGGCTATGAGCTGGCAGACAGCGTAGGCCGAGATCAGCATGCCCAGCACGAACGGTGTTGCGCCGAGCCGCTGCGAGTAGAATGGGAGCAGGGGCAGGATGATCCCCAATCCCGTCGCATCCACGGCCACCACGACGAAGGTCGGCACGAGCGACAGGCTGCTGCCGCGTTGCAGCGCCTGGCCTGCCTCCGTCGTGGAACCCGCGCTCATGATGTGGTCGGTCTCGTTCGCTTTCCTGTGATTGGTCGCAATATCCCGGTCTATATAGTTGCCTCCTAATAGTTTGTGTCCTATCTAATTTGCATGGCCCCCTCGCAGTCCCATATCCACGCCGAGATCGGTCGGCTGATTGCGCGCCTTGGCCGCATCTGGCGCCGCGAGTCGGACCAGGCGCTGTCCGATCATGGGCTGTCCTATGCGACCGCGATTCCGCTCCTGCTGCTGTCGCGGCAGGGAACTTCGGTGCGCCAGGGCGTGCTCGCCGACGAATTGGGGATCGAGGGCCCCTCGCTGGTGCGGCTGATCGATCTTCTGCAGGCCGAGGGTTTCGTAGAACGCCGCGAAGACCCGACCGACCGACGTGCCAAAACGCTACATCTCACAGCAACGGGCGACGCCAAGGTCGAGGAGATCAACCGTGTGATGCGGCGGGTGCGGGCGAGCCTGCTCAAGGATATCGGAGCCGAGGAACTTGCGATAACCTTCGCGGCGCTCCAGCGCATCGAGCAGCGCGCCAGCCGCCTGCATGACGCGAAGACTGGTTCAGAGGCGAAATAGTCATGCGCGCTGATGAGCCGTTCCTGGTCCGCCACGCGGGCCTCATCTTTGCCTTGAAGACGTTTGCCGCGTCGATGCTGGCGCTCGTCATCGCGCTATGGATCGATCTGCCGCGGCCCTATTGGGCGATGGCGACCGTCTACATCACCTCGCAGCCGCTCGCCGGCGCGACCAGTTCGAAGGCATTCTTCCGTGTGATGGGGACGCTCATCGGAGCCACCGCGACGGTGGCCATGGTGCCCAATCTCGTCGACGCGCCGGAACTGCTCTGCCTCGCAATCGCGCTTTGGGTCGGCCTTTGTCTTTATGTCTCGCTGCTCGATGGCACGCCGCGAAGCTATCTCTTCATGCTGGCCGGCTACACGGTTGCGCTGATCGGCTTTCCCTCTGTTTCCGACCCCGGAAACATCTTTGACGTCGCGATTGCGCGCGTGGAGGAGATCTCGCTCGGCATCATCTGTGCAAGCCTGGTCTCGACCATCGTGTTTCCCCGCAGCGTCGCCCCGGCTGTCGCGGCGCGGGTCGACAACTGGCTCAGCGACGCGCGCCGCCTCAGCAACGACACATTGCTCGGTCGCGGCACCGACGAAGCACGCCGCGCGCTCCGGCTGCGCCTTGCCACCGACATCGTCGAGATCGGCACGCTTGCGGTCCATCTCAGCTATGACCGCGTGGCGGACGCCGAAGCCGTGACCGGCCTTCGTGAGATCCGCGTGCGGATGCTGATGCTCTTGCCGGTGATCGCCTCGATCGAGGATCGGCTGGCCGCGCTTGGCGAACGGGGCCTTCAGGCACAGCCCGAGCTGAAACGCCTGCTCGAGGATCTCGGCACGTGGGCCTCGGAGGACGCGCGGCTGCCGGCCGACCCGATCCGCGCCACGATCGAGGCGCGGCAGGCGGCGCTCGACGGCAACGCCTCCTGGGAGCGGATCATCACGACCAGTCTCCTGTCGCGGTTGCGCGAGCTCGTCGATCTCTCCTGTGACTGCCGCGCGCTGAGCGAGGCGATCGCTGCCGGCCGCAGGATTTCCACGGTCGATCTGGCCTTCGATCCCGAGGCTGGTGTTGCGCCCATGCGGCATCGCGACAGCGGTCTCGCGCTCTGGTCGGCGGCCGGCGCCGTCATCGCTATCCTGATCTGCTGCGCCTTCTGGATCGGGACCGGCTGGCCGGATGGCGCCTCGGCGCCGATGATGGCGGCAGTTGCCTGTTGCTTCTTTGCCGCCCAGGACGAGCCCGCGCGATTCATCCGCAGCTTTGGCCTGTGGTCGCTGGTCGCGATCGTCGTGGTCGCGATCTATCTGTTCGCGCTGGTGCCCGCGATCTCCCATATCGAGGTCCTCATCGCCGCGCTGGCACCGACCTTCCTGCTCTACGGCCTCCTGATCGCGCGGCCGGCGACCGCAAGCAGCGGTGCGGCGCTCGCGGTCAACACCGCGACGCTGCTCGCGTTGCAATCCACTTACAGCGCGGAGTTTGGCGCCTTCGCCAATTCCACCATTGCCTTCTTTCTCGGCATCGTCGCCGCGGAGGTCGTGACCAGGATCGCGCGCGGGGTGGGGGCCGAGTGGATCGCCAAGCGCCTGGTGCTGTCGAGTTGGAAGACGCTCGCGGTTGCTGCCGAGCGCCGCGGCAAGCATGATCGCGCGGAATTCGCAGGTCTCATGCTGCACCGGATGGGATTGCTCGTGCAGCGTATCGCCTTCGTCTCGGAGGCCGACCGTCGCGACACCGAGAGCCTGGCCCAGCTTCGCATCGGGCTCAACATCATCCACCTTAGGCGGGCTCGCTATGGCCTAGCCGCGTCCACGCTCTTCGTTCTCGACGACATGCTGGACCAGCTCGCCGTCGCATTCCGCAGCTATACCGGCGGCGGCATGCCGACTGAGCTGCTGACGCGCATCGACGCTGCGCTCGCCGCGGCCGTCGAGGATCCCAACCCGCAGGCGCGGGAGGACGCGCTGCTCGGGCTCGTCGGCATCCGGCGCGGGCTGTTTCCGCTGGCGCCAGCCTATCGTCCGCAACGAGGGGAGAGCTTTGCGGCATGAGGTACGAGATCGACATTTACGGCGTGCTCGTTCCGGCGCTGCTCTTGTGGCTGATCGTGGCCTTTGCGCTCAGCGCTCTCTTGCGCCGGCTGATGCAGCGCTTCGGCCTCTACCGGCTGGTCTGGCATCGCGCGCTGTTCAATTTCGCGCTGTTCGTCTGCATTCTCGGCGGCGTCGTCTATCTTTCGGAGTTTCTGCCATGAAAGGGAGTTTTGGGTGGCTCGGTCGTGTGGCTCTGACCGTGCTGGTCGTCGTCGCGGCGCTCGCCGTCGGCCGCGGGCTTTGGGCCTACTACATGGAGTCGCCCTGGACGCGCGACGGGCGCGTCCGCGCCGACGTGGTCCAGGTTGCGCCCGACGTGTCAGGTTTCGTGACGGAGGTTCTGGTCAAGGACAACCAGAAGGTCCATCGCGGGGACGTCCTGTTCCGCATCGACCGCGAGCGCTTTGCGCTGGCGCTGCAGCAGGCGGACGCTGCGCTCGCCGGCCATCGCGCGACACTCGACCAGGCCAATGCCGACCTCAAGCGCTATAGCGCGCTCACCACCGACGCGGTCTCGCAGCAGAAGCAGGAGCAGGTGCTCGCCACGCAGTTGCAGGCCAAGGCGGCCTACGATCAGGTGGTCGCCGACCGGGCAGTGGCCCAGCTCAATCTCGATCGCAGCGACGTGCGGGCCTCGGTGAACGGTGTCATCACCAACATGGACCTGCGGCCGGGCGCGTATGTGACGGCCGGGAAGGGCGTGATGGCGCTCGTCGACACCGACACGCTGCATGTCGAAGGCTATTTCGAGGAGACCAAGCTCGCGCGCATCCGCATTGGCGACAAGGTGCAGGTCCGCCTGATGGGTGAGCCTGCCAGGCTCACCGGCCATGTCGAAAGCATCGCGGCCGGCATCGAGGATCGCGACCGCGCGGCGGGTGCGAATTTGCTCGCCAACGTCAACCCGACGTTCAGCTGGGTGCGTCTGGCGCAGCGCGTTCCCGTGCGGATCGCGCTCGACCAGATCCCCGACAACGTCGCGCTGGTCGCCGGTCGCTCGGCGACCGTCGAGGTGCTGAACTAGCTACCAGGTCGCGGTGAAGGCCTTCTGAAGCTCGGCCGGAGCGGTGACGCCGCTCGCGATGAGGAGCTGGGTGAGGACGCGCGCCTTCTGCGGGTTCAGGTCCTCGGAGACGACGAAGCCGTTCTTGTCGTCATCCACCTCGACATTGCGTGTGACGAAGCCCGAGCGGACGCGCGTGGCGCGGACGATGATGATGCCCTTCTTCGCAGCCGCCTCGAGCGCGTCGAGCGCGGGCTTCGACGTGTTGCCGTCGCCGACGCCAGCAAGCACGATGCCCTTTGCGCCGTGCGAAATCGCATCCTCGATCGGAACGGCATCCATATTGGCATGGGAGTAGACGATCTCGACGCGGGGTAGTGGATCGCTTGCCGGCAGCGTATAGGCCTTACGGTTCGCACTCGGCGCCTGCGCCATGAAGCGAACGCCGCCGGCGGTGTCGACATAGCCGATCGGCCCGTCGTTGGGTGACATGAACGTCTCGACGCTGGTGGTGTTGGTCTTGGTCACCGACCGGGCGCTCTGGATCTTGTCGTTCAACACGGCCATGACGCCGCGCCCGCGCGAGCGCGGATCGGCGGCGACCTGGAAGGCTTCATAGAGATTGCCGGGGCCATCCGCGCTGACCGCCGTGGCCGGACGCATCGAGCCCACGATGACGACCGGCTTGTCGCTCTTGACCACGTTGTCGAGGAAGAACGCAGTCTCCTCCAGCGTATCCGTGCCGTGGGTAATGACGACGGCATCGGCCTCGTTCTTGTCGAACGCCTGCTCGATGCGACGGGCCAGCGCAAACCAGACCTTGTCGTTCATATCCTGCGAGCCGATCGACGAAATCTGTTCGGCATTCACGCTCGCGAGCTTATCGAGGCCCGGGACCGAGGCGACCAGTTGTTCGCCGGTGATCTGACCGGATTTGTAGGCGCCGGCTGCCCGTGGATCGGCTTGGCCGGCGATCGTCCCGCCGGTCGCCAGCACGAGAACGCGTGGCAGATTGCCCGACTCTGCGGCATGTGCCGCCGTATCGATCGTGAATGATGATGCCGCCAGCGCGATCGCCGGAATGGAGAGCATCGCGATCAGGCTCTGCCGGCGGCTTGCCGATGTCAGGGTGTCCTTCGTCATTGAAATGATCTCCCGTCAAGGCTTCGATGCCTGAATGGTCCCGCCAGCGCCCATCATGTTTTCCATCCCGCGACATTTTGTCAATCGATGATTGCTTTCCGGGACTGGTACCCGTCGCGACGAAGGCGGGTGCATGTCGGAATACGACAGCACGACGTCCTCGAATGGGATCGATGATCCTTTCGCTGCGCAAAAACCGCGCCCGCGTTGCACATCCCGCCCTTTGTGGGCTAACTGGCATCAGTTGTCGGAAGAGCAACGTCCGCCCCGGAGGAAGCATCGATGTCATCGGACAATCACCGGACCGGTACAGCCGGCGCATCCGACATCGACATCGCGACGCTCCGGGCGCGCTATCGGGACGAACGCGACCGGCGTTTGCGCGCTGAGGGCAAGGCGCAATATGTCGAGGTGATCGGCGAATTCGGCCACTATCTCGACGACCTCTGGGCCGACCCCGGCTTCACGCGACAGGCGATCAGCGAGGAGACGGAGGTTGTCGTCGTCGGTGGCGGCTTCGGTGGCCTGTTGTGCGGCGCGCGCCTACGTGAGGCCGGCATCGACGATTTCCGCATCGTGGAAAAGGCCGCGGATTTCGGTGGCACCTGGTACTGGAATCGCTATCCGGGGGCTGCCTGCGATACCGAAAGCTACATCTATCTGCCGCTGCTGGAAGAGACCGGCTACATGCCCGTGCGCAAATATGCGCGCGCGCCCGAGATTTACGAACACTCGCGCCGGATCGGCCGTCATTTTGGCCTCTACGAGCGTGCACTGTTTCAAACCGTCATCTCACGGATGGAATGGCGGGAAGAGGAGGCGCGCTGGCTGGTCGAGACCGATCGCGGCGACGAGATCCGTGCGCGTTTCGTCATCCTCGCCGGCGGTCCGCTGAGCCGGCCAAAGCTGCCGGGCATTCCCGGCATCGAAACGTTCAAAGGTCACAGCTTTCATACCAGCCGCTGGGACTACGCCTACACGGGCGGCACCGCGGACGGCGGGCTCACGAGACTGGCCGACAAGCGCGTCGGCATCATCGGTACCGGCGCGACTGCCGTGCAATGCGTGCCGCATCTCGGCCGCGCGGCAAAGGAGCTTTATGTCTTCCAGCGCACGCCGTCCGCGATTGGCGTGCGCGACGACCGGCCGACGGATGATATTTGGGCGAAGAGCCTGAAACCCGGCTGGCAGCGCGACCGCATGGACAATTTTACGGCGGTGATATCAGGCGAGCCGTTCGAGGAGGATCTGGTGCAGGACGGCTGGACAGGCCTGCTCGGCGAAATCCTGCTCGCGCCGCGCCGTCAGCCGGAGCCGGTCACATCCCTCGAACAGGCGCTCAAGGTGATCGAGCAGGCTGACTTCCGGAAGATGGAGGAGATCCGCGCCCGCGTCGATGCGTTGGTGAAGGACCCCGCGGCGGCCGAAGCACTAAAGCCCTGGTACAAGGCGTTTTGCAAGCGACCGTGCTTCCACGACGAATATCTCGACACCTTCAATCGCCCCAACGTGCATCTGGTCGATACCAGAGGCCACGGCGTCGAGCGCATCACCGAAGGCGCCGTCATCGTCGATGGCAAGGCTTTTGAGTTGGATTGCCTGATCTATGCCAGCGGTTTTGAAGTCGGCACCGATTATGCCCGCCGCATGGGGTTTGAGCTCTATGGCCGAGGTGGCCTCAGCCTGACCGAGCGTTGGCGCGAGGGCGTGAAGACGATGCACGGCTTCTACAGCCGCGGCTTTCCCAACTGCTTCCTGATCATGACGGTGCAGGCCGGCCAGAGCGCCAACTTTCCGCATATCATCGACGAGCAGTCGCGCCACATCGCCTATGTGATCAACGAGGCGCGAAAGCGCGGCGCGAGAACGCTGGAGCCGACGCTCGCAGCCGAAAACGCCTGGGTCGAGGAGGTCGTCAAGGCCGCGATCGGCCGGCAGACCTATCTCGCTGAATGCACGCCGGGCTATTACAACAACGAAGGTGTGTTCGATCCGATCGCCGCGCGCAACAGCCAGTATTGGCGCGGTCCGGTGGCCTTCCTGCGGCTACTCGCCAGGTGGCGCAAGGAGGGCAATCTGGAGGGACTGGAATTGACCTATGGGACCGCTGCCGAGACCGGCGGCTCTGTGGTGCCGGCTTGAGTGGCGTGCCTTTGACGCTCAGCGGCGCGACGCGGCTCCATGTCATCGTCGGCGACCCAATCGCCCAGGTGCGCTCGCCAGCAGGGCTCACGGCCGCCTTTGCTGCACGTGGTCATGATGGCATCCTCGTCCCCGTCCAGGTCGCGCCAGCCGATCTGCTCGATTTCCTCGCGGTGGCGACGCGGCTGAAGAATCTCGACGGCATCGTTGCAACCATTCCGCACAAGTTCGCCTGCTACCAGGCCTGCGCCAGCGCCACCGACCGCGCGCACTTCCTGCGCACCGTGAACCTGATGCGCCGCCGTGCGGATGGCGCCTGGCATGGCGACATGGTGGACGGGCTCGGCTTCGTCGGTGCGGCGCGCGCCAAGGGGATCGACCCTGAGGGGATGCGCGCGCTGCTGGTCGGTGCTGGCGGCGCGGGCTCGGCGATTGCGCTCGCGCTGGTCGAGGCTGGCGTCCGCGAGATCGCCGTTCATGACGCGTCACCTGAGCGGCGCGACGTGCTGATTGAGCAGCTCAACAGGCTCGGCAAGGGCCGCGCGCTGGCCGGCTCAGTCGACCCCACAGGTTTCGACTTCGTGGCCAACGCCACGCCCGCCGGCATGCAGGAAGGCGACCCGCTGCCGGTCGACGTCGCAAAACTGGTGTCGTCGACCTATTGCGGCTGTGTCATCACCAAGCCGGAGGTCTCGCCCTTCATCGCAGCCGCGCGAACGATCGGCTGCGTCACGGCGACCGGCACCGACATGTACCAGCAGCACCAGGGCATCATGGTGGATTTTCTGCTCGGCGGATGACATCGCGATTGTCAAGCGCCGGGCCACGCGTTGTTTGGGCGCGGCGGGGCTTGAGCGATCCGAGCTGGCGTAGGATCATGCCGTGAAGGCAGGCGAATGCCGGCCGTCGGTTGGTTGCGAGCAGGGCGCATGCCCCGAACAGAGGAATGAAAATGAACAGGGGCAGCATCATTGCAACGGCCGCGCTCGGCGCGATCGCACTGTTCGCACATCTCGGGACGGCCAGCGCCGCGCAGTGTGGCAGCGGGCCCGGCGGCTTCGAAGGCTGGAAGCGCGAGTTCGGCGAGGAGGCCCGTGGCAAGGGCATCGGCGCGACCGGCGTCGGCGCGTTGATGCAGGCCAATTACGCCAGCGCGACCATTGCGGCCGATCGCAGCCAGCACAGTTTTTCGCTCTCCCTCGACCAATTCCTGGCCAAGCGCGGCGCCGCGACCATCGTGGCGCGGGGACGCTCGCTGAAGCAGTCACAGGCTGCTTTGTTCGCCTCGATCCAGCAGCGTTACGGCGTGCCGCCGGGGCCGCTGATCGCGATCTGGGGGATGGAGACGGGCTTCGGCAGCCAGCGCGGCAATCAGAACATGCTGTCGTCGATCGCGACGCTCGCCTATGACTGCCGCCGGCCAGAGTTCTTCACCGACCAGCTCTATGCGGCCCTGAAGCTGATTGATCGTGGCTCAATGTCGCCCGGCCAGCGCGGGTCCATGCATGGCGAGGTTGGCCAGACCCAGTTCATGCCCAAGAACATCCTGGCCTATGGTACCGGTAATCTCGACAACGCCGCCAATGCGTTGAGCTCGACGGCGAACTTCCTGAAAGCGCATGGCTGGCGCGCCGGCTCCGGCTACCAGCCGGGCGAGCCGAACTTTGCGGCGATCGAAGCTTGGAACGCCGCCGGCGTGTACCAGAAGGCGATCGCGCTGATGGGGCGGCAGATCGATGGGGAGGGGGCGCGCTAGCGCCCCGTCTCAAGAGTGCGAGGTGCGGTAGGCGTCGAGCGCGTGCGCTGCAAAAACGCCAATGCTGCAAAGGGCGAGGAAAGCGGAGATCAGCTCGATCATAGCTCATCCTCCCGCTCAGGCAGGGCAACGAGGTATTGGCCGCAGGAATAGTCCCAGATCAGCTCGAGGAAGAATTGCATGGTGGCCGTCCCTGTATGATTTTGACGGCCAGCATAGGGGGCGGACTGTTTCAGGCGTGTTTCGCCGGTTCAGGAAAGGGTTTCGTCGGAACCGCCGAGACGCCGCGAGTTGCGCGGGCTTGGCCAACCGTTAATTACGCTATTACAGGTTGTGCCGTCAGGGCGTCTCACCGCGCCAGTGAACGAACTCCTCCTGATGGGGCTAGGAGCTTGGTCTTCACTTGTCCCGTCTCGCCGCGCAACGAAGGACTGAATGCGTTACGGCGCGCGATCGAGACGCGAAATCGACAAGACTTGTCCGTTGGTGGCTGGAACAAACTTGTTGGCGACCAGACCCGCGTCGCTTTCAGGCTCCAGCAGTGCGACGGCAAGGCCTGATAGGGGCTGATTGAACGGAATGAAGACATCGTCTGGCGTTAAAACGATGTCGGCTTTCTCCAGCGCAAAAGTCCCCTTGATGATCGCTCCGGCACCTGTGTCGTCGCCGCGCACATCTTCCTTCGCTCCCGAAGTAACGTCGGTCACCCGATAGTGCTCGCCTGGAACCACCGCAGCATTCGCAACGATCTGAAAGGTCAGGCCAGCCCGCTTGATAGCATCGATGGCCTGGGTGTTATCACGGCTGACGAGATAGCCGGCTGGTCGGGGACGAGTCAGCGCCGGGTCGATCTTCAGCGCGGAGACCCACGTTACCGTGACGGGTTTATCCGCACCGGTCTTGGGATCGACGAACACCATCTCTCGCGATTCGTGATGTCCATGCGCGACGACGACGACGGGCTTGTCGGACGTCGTGGCCTCGATTGAAGCCTGCTTCGACAACTGCATGAATGCGCCGGGATCCTTGGCCGCCAGTTGCAGGATGGCTTCGGCCGCAACGACATGCGTCTCGACCCGCCGCGCCAGATGCGCGCGCCCAAGCCCCACGCCGCGGGTTTCCAGCAGGAAACTGACGGCATTGCGCAAGCCGGCGACGTTGCGCCCGGTATCCGGTCCGATTCCGCCCATCGCGATGGGCGAGTCGCGACGACTGCCGTCGGTCGTGTGATACCAGTCATGCGTCAGGCCATGCGTATCGAAGGCCTGCAAGATCGCCGGAAGGAAAAGCTGGGATTCGGCCTTCTCCAGGCTCGGCGGAAGATTGGGGACCGTGGCGTATTGGATCATCGCGTCGATGCGTTGGACGCCGCCGACTTTCTCGATCCAGCGGCCGCCCACGGTGAATTCATGGCAATCCAGCACAAGTTGCGGATGGAATTGGTTGAACAGAGCGCCGATCGTCTGGATTTCCGGTGTTCGCAGCAGCGTATGATCCCGGTTGGCGTCCATGCCGTTCGCCAGTCCGCGGACAAATGCTTCAGCACCATCCGGATTGGCGCGCGGGACAATGATGACGTCGATCGCGGAGAGGAGATCGGCAAGATCGCCGGTGCCGAGGCGCTGCGCCAGAACCAGGGCCGCTTCACCGCCGGCAGGTTCGTTGCCGTGCTGTTGGCCGATGATGAGAACCACCGGCTTCGCTCCATTGCCTAGCGCGTTCTGATCGCGGGAGAAGAACAGGACGGGCAGCACGCGTCCTTGCTGGGAGCGGGCGTCAATCTTCATCCGCATGTTCGGCGACTTGGCAGCGAGCGTCTCCAGGAAGGCCATCAACTCGTTATGCGAGGTGAAGTCCTGCTTTCCGGGCGCAAAGGCCGGCGTGGTGTAGTGCACCTCCGCATCGGGATAGCGCACGGCGACTTCCGGAGCCTCCTGATAGACGGATGCGGGATTGAATCCCGCAAGCGACATGGCGGAAGAGGCCAGAAAGACTGCTCCGGCGAACGTGCCGCGAACATAGCGCCGAAAAAACATTGATCACCCCCAGCGACATCGCAACTCTAAAGCAATTGCCGCAGCAGCGCGCCGGGTGACGCGCGAGCCATTCTCGGCAGCATCTCTGACTAAATTGAAGAATTTCGCTGGCTGGGGAACCTGGATTCGAACCAAGACAAACAGAGTCAGAGTCTGTTGTGCTACCGTTACACCATTCCCCAACGGAATTGCCTAACGAATTCAATGATTTATTGAACTGTCGGGCGACGGCCGAAGGCGCGCGCGGCGCAAATCACGGCTCAGGCGTGGTGGGGTTCTACCCGCTCGCCTCCAGCCTTGCAAGCGCTGCTGTGGAGGGGATTTTCGTGCCGCTCCAAGGGCGCGAACCCAGGTAACCAAAGCCGCGGCCGGCGCGGGCAGGCAAGGTGGCGGCGCGCGCGACGGTTTGCCCCATCTTCAAACCCTGAGAGCCGGGTCGGGACGTCGCCTCCTCGATCGTCCTCGGGTGAGGCAACTCGCAGAAGGAGATTTGGGATGGCCTATGTCGATGGTTTTGTGCTCGCCGTGCCAAAGGACAAGATCGACGCCTACAAGGCGCTGGCGCGAACGGCGTGCGAGGTCTGGATGGAGCATGGCGCGCTCGACTATGTCGAATGCATCGGCGACGACGTTCCCCATGGCGAGGTCACTTCCTTTCCGCGCGCGGTGATGGCGAAGGAGGGCGAGATCGTCGTGTTGTCGTGGATCGTCTACCGCGACCGGGAGAGCCGTGACGCCATCAACAAGAAGGTGATGGAGGATCCCCGGCTGAAGAACGCCGGCATGCCCTTCGACGGCAAGCGCCTGATCTTCGGCGGCTTCGAAACGTTCATCGAGGTGCATCGAGCGGTGCCGGCCTGACCGCCGGCAAAGATCGAACGAAACGCACCGCAAGCGCGAAGGCGTCTTCGCGATGGGGGCGGGCATGATCTGCATTTGCCAATGCGGCATTGTGCAATCGCGTTTCACCTTGCTGGTTCCAGACTGCCATGCCATCCTCCGCGCGCCAGGAAAATCAAATGGAAGCAGGCTGCTCGCCGAAGCTTCCAAGCCTTAAGAATCTGGTCGGGGAAACCCTTTGGGAGGTCTGGTTCATGACATGGAAGCTCGCTGCCCGGCTGCTTTGCGCGGCCGCGATGTCCGTCGTGCTTGCGGGAGGCGCGCAGGCTGAGGACAAGGCCGTCAAGATCGGAGTCATCTTGCCGATGTCCGGCAGCACGGCGTCGATCGGTGCGCATGCCAAGGCCGCGCTCGAAGTCGCGACCGACATCATCAACAACGCCCATCCCGAGCTAGACAAGCTGCCGCTTGCGAAGAACGCCGGGCTCGCAGGCCTCGGCGGCGCCAAGGTCGAGATTGTCATCGCCGACAACCAGGGCAGCCCGGCCACCGGGCAAAACCAGGCACTGCGCTTGATCACGGAAGAGAAGGTAGTCGCGATCCTCGGCGCCTACCAGTCCGGCATCACGCTGACATCGAGCGCGATCGCCGAGAAATATGGCATTCCGTATCTGACGCCGGAATCGGTCGCCGCCAATCTCACCGAGCGCGGCTTCAAATGGTTTTTCCGCACCACGCCGATCGCGCCGGACTTCGTTCGCATCTACGACGATTTTTTGACCGACATGAAGGCGGCCGGAGCCAAGACCGACACCATCGCAGTGGTCCATGACAACACCGAATACGGCACCTCCGTTGCCAACACGATCGCCACTGGCTTCAAGGCGAAGGGGCGCACCGGTGTCATCGACGTCGCCTATGCCGTCAACGCCACCGACTTGCAGGCGCAGGTGCTGCAGCTCAAGGAGAAGAAGCCCGACGTCGTGCTGATGATCTCCTACACGTCGGATGCGATCCTGTTTGCGAAAACCATGCAGTCGCTCGACTACAAGCCGCCGATGCTGCTGGCTGATGATGCCGGCTATTCCGATCCGTCCTTCATCAAGGCGGTCGGAAAGCTCTCGCAGGGCGCGTTCAACCGCTCGTCCTGGGCGGTTGGCCCCGCCGGTTCGCCCACTGCCGTCATCGCCGACATGTACAAGAAGAAGAGCGGCGAGGAGATGGAGGACACGGTCGGGCGCGAGATGCAGGGCTTCTTCGTGCTGGTCGACGCCATCGACCGCGCGGGCTCGACGGATCCAGCGAAAATCCAGGCGGCGCTGAAGGCGACGGACCTCAAGCCCGAGCAGCTCATCATGGGCTACAACGGGGTGAAGTTCGACGAGAAGGGGCAGAACGTGCTGGCGTCGGCCTACATCATCCAGCTTCAAGACGGCGAGAATTACGCCTCGGTGTGGCCGAAGGGCAATGCCGAGAAGGCGCCGGCGATGCCCTACAAGGGCTGGTGACGATTTCGGAGGCGGGACCGGCGGTCTCGCCTTTTTCGTTGGCTTGATAGAGCAGCGCGGCTCATGTCCTTTGTCCTCGTGCAGGTGATCGTCGGCGGGCTCCTGCTCGGTGCCGTCTACGCCCTGTTTTCCTCCGGCCTCACCCTGGTGTGGGGCGTGATGAACATCGTCAATTTCGCGCACGGCGATTTCGTCATGCTCGGCATGTACGTCGCCTATGTCGTCTACACCCTGATGGGCGCCGGGCCGCTTCTGGGCGCGCCGCTGGCGGTGCTGGTGCTGGCGACGCTGGGTGTCGTCGTCTATTTCGGCCTGATCCGCGACATCATGAAGGGGCCGATGCTGGCGCAGATCCTCGGCACCTTCGGTCTCGCATTGCTTCTGCGCTATTCCGTGTTCTGGTGGTTCGGTGCCGACTTCAAGTCGTTGCCGCAGAATATCGTCGGCGGCACCTATGCGGTGGCGGGGCTGCGCCTCGAGGCCTCGCGACTGCTCGCCGGCGTCGTCGCACTGCTCGTGACGCTCGGCCTGCACCTGTTGCTCACGCGCACCTCGCTCGGCTCGAAAATGCTGGCGGTGGCGGAGGATGCAACCGCGGCCCAGCTCATGGGCATCCGGCCCGACACCATGCAGGCGATCGCCTGGGCGATTGCTGCGGGCGCGACAGGACTTGCCGGCGCGCTGATCGCGAACTTCTTCTACATCGTGCCGACGGTAGGCGAAACGCTCGGCATCGTTGCCTTCGTCACGGTCTCCCTCGGTGGCTTCGGCAGTGTGCCGGGCGCGCTGGTCGCAGGCCTTCTGATCGGCGTCATCGAGTCGCTGTCGGGATTTCTGATCGGCGCGGTCTACAAGGATATCATCGTCTACATCCTGTTCCTGTTCTTCCTATGGTTCCGGCCGCAGGGCCTGATGGGGAAGATGTGATGCGGCGCTTGCTCTGGCTGTCGGTGCTGTCAGCGGTCGCGATTGCCTATCCTTTGCTGCTGTCCTCGCCGTTCCAGCAGCGCCTCGGCGCGCTGGTGCTGCTCTATGCGATCGCGGCCTCGGCCTGGAACATCGTGGGCGGTTATGCGGGGCAGGTCTCCGTCGGCCATGTCGTGTTCTTCGGCTGCGGCGCCTATGCGGCGATGGGGGCCTACGCCAAGTTCGAGCTGTCGCCGTTGTTCGGCATCCCCGGTGGCATCGTGATTGCGGTAGCACTGGCGGCCGTCATCGGTGTGCCGACGCTGCGCCTGTCTGGCCACTATTTCAGCATGGCGACGATTGCGGTTGCCGAGACGATGCGGCTGATCGTCACCAACACGGACTATCTTGGCGCGGCGGTGGGATTGAGCGGCCCGACGGTCGCTCGCAACATCTTCGATCTCTCGTTTATCTCGTCGCTGCCATACTACTATCTGTTCCTCCTGGTCCTTGTGGTCACGCTCTTCATCACCTGGCGGATGACGAACAGCCGGACGGGATTTTATCTGCGTGCGATCAAGGATTCCGAGCGAGCCGCGCGCTCGCTCGGTGCGCCCGCGAGCCGCACGAAACTTTACGCGTTCATGCTGAGCGCCGCGCTGACGAGTGTCGCCGGCGCGCTCTATGCGATGATGTTTGGTTTCGTCGACCCTGAGTCCGGCCTCGGCATCCTGATCTCGGTGAAGATCCTGATCATGGCCGCGCTCGGCGGGGCAGGGCTTCTGTTCGGTCCGCTGGTCGGCGCCGCAATCCTTGTGCCGCTGGAGGAAATCTCCAACAGCGTGCTTGGCGGCAAGGGCGCAGGCCTCACCTTCGTGGTCTACGGCGCGATCATCGTGCTGATCGCGCGCTTCCAGCCCGGCGGCATTTTGAGCCTCTTCAAGCGACGAACCAAGCCGGGAAACGCAGCGGGAGCGCCTCATGCTCCTTGAAGCGCGCGGCATCACAAAGGCCTTCGGCAACTTCAAGGCGGTCGATGATGCCTCCGTGACGTTGGAGCAGGGCGATATCCTGGGCCTGATCGGGCCGAACGGCGCCGGCAAGTCGACCTTTTTCAACTGCCTCACCGGCGATCTCAGGACGACCTCGGGCTGCGTCCTGTTCGAAGGCCGCGACATCACCGATCTCGCGCCGGAGCGGCGCGCGCAGCTCGGGCTCGCGCGGATCTTCCAGGTGCCGCAGACGTTCGAGGGCATGACAGTGCTCGAGAACGTCATGATCGGTGCCTTTCTGCGCGCCACGCATCGTGCCGAAGCCGAGGCCAAGGCACGCGCGGTGCTTGAGCGGGTCGGGATGATCAGGCTAGCGGATGCGCCGGCGCGCTCGCTCGGCACGCCAGGCCGCAAGCGCCTGGAGATTGCCCGCGCTCTTGCGACCGAGCCGAAGGTGCTGCTGCTCGATGAAGCCATGGCGGGCCTCAATGGGCACGAGGTCAAGCTTGCGATCGACCTCGTGCGCGACATCCATCGCGCCGGCATCACGCTCGTCATCGTCGAACACATCATGGAAGTGATCATGTCGCTGGCGAGCCGCGTGATGGTGTTTCACCAGGGCAAGGAGATTGCCCACGGCAGCCCGCGTGACGTAACGGCGAACCCGGCGGTGATCGCGGCCTATCTCGGCACGCGCGCCGCCAAAGCGGCCGCCGGCCACACGCCGATTGAATTGATGGGCGGCCCCACATGAGCGGGCTTTTGCTTCGGATCGAGCACCTCGAAGTGCGCTATGGCGACCTGATCGGCGTGTCCGACGTGTCGCTGGAGGTGCCCGAGGGCAGCATCGTCGCGCTGCTCGGCTCCAACGGCGGTGGTAAGACCACGACGCTGAACGCGATCGCAGGCCTGATCCCGGTACACGCCGGCACGATCAGCTTTCGCGGCGAGGCGATCGCCGGGCAAAGTGCCTTTGCGATCGTGCGCAAGGGGCTTGCACTGTCGCCGGAGGGCTGGCGGTTGTTCGTGCAGCAGAGCGTCGAGAACAATCTTCTGCTTGGCGCGACGCCCTTGCAGGATAAGTCACGCAAGGCGGCGCTGCTCGAGCGCGTCTACGAGATTTTTCCGCGGCTGCGGGAGCGCCGCAACCAGCGCGCCGGGACCATGTCCGGCGGCGAGCGGCAGATGCTCGCGGTCGGCCGCGCGCTGATGAGCGACCCAAAACTGTTGATGCTGGACGAGCCGTCGCTCGGGTTGGCGCCAGCGGTCGTGGAGTCCATGTACGAAACCTTCGGCCGCCTGCATCGCGAGGGCCTGACGATCCTGCTCGCCGAGCAGTCGATCGAGCTCGCTCTCGAAGTCTCCGATTTCGCGACGGTGTTGCAGGTGGGCAGGAGCGTCTTGGCCGGCACCGCGACGGCGCTGGCGAACGATCCGCAGGTGCAGAAGGCTTATCTTGGCGGTGGGTGAGAAGACAGCCCGTTACTTGATCTTGTCGTAGGCGGCGGCAAAATCATTCAGTGGCATCGGAATGTTGATGGTCTCCTTGGACATGTTCTGGAAGGAGACCTTCAGCTGCTTGCCGGATTTCAGCGCCGCGAGCAGGTCTGCGGAGATCGGCGTCGAGACATAGCAGCCGCGATTCTCGCAGGTCTGGATTGGCAGATCGACCGTCTTGCCCTCGTCGACCTGGAGCTTGGCGCCGACGGGGATATTGAGGCCGAGCGGCAGCTGGATCAGAGCCGTGGGTATGCGGGTGTCGGCAGGCACGCGGATGTTGATCAGCACGATGAGCTGTCCGGTCTTGGTCAGCACCGCGTTCTGCTCGATCGCGCATTCCAGCGGGGCCTCGCGGCTCGCGCTGGTGCAGCGCGCGGCCCAGCCTGCTTGCGGCGCCGGCGCAACATCGGTCTGCGGCTGCGCGGCAGGAGCCGCGGGCTGCGCGGCCTGGGGCGAGGCAGCCTTGGATTTGGTGCCCTGCGCGTATGCGGATCCGCTCCACAACAAGGCAACCGACAGGAGGGCGGCAAGATTGGAGCGCAGGGACATGAAATATCGCTTTGGCTTGAAAGGAGGGAAACGCGCCGGAATTGGGATCGCGGCGCTGGCTTACTCGGCCGCTTCCTTGACCGTGCCATGTTCGGTCGTCTCGTGCTCGCTCTCCTTGGAACGGCCCCAGCCTGAGAACCAGTTGGAGAGTTCGTCGAGATAGAGATAGACCACGGGCGTCGTGAACAAGGTCAGCGCCTGGCTGACGATCAAGCCGCCAACCATGGCATAGCCGAGCGGCTGGCGGATTTCGGCGCCGGTGCCATGCCCGAGCATCAAGGGCACGCCACCGAGAAGGGCCGCCATCGTCGTCATCATGATCGGACGGAAGCGGAGCAGGGCGGCCTGGCGAATCGACTCCGCCGGCGTCTTGTGCTCGTCGCGTTCGGCCGCGATCGCGAAGTCGACCATCATGATGCCGTTCTTCTTCACGATGCCGATCAAGAGGATGATGCCGATCAGCGCGATCAGGCTGAAGTCGAAGCCGGCCGCCATCAAGATCAGCAGCGCGCCGACGC
Source organism: Bradyrhizobium sp. UFLA05-109 (assembly GCF_054185165.1). Taxonomy (NCBI): domain Bacteria; kingdom Pseudomonadati; phylum Pseudomonadota; class Alphaproteobacteria; order Hyphomicrobiales; family Nitrobacteraceae; genus Bradyrhizobium; species Bradyrhizobium sp. UFLA05-109. The sequence continues at coordinate 159,637 of NZ_JBBIAR010000002.1, forward strand.
CGGCCGACGGCAGGGTCGAGAGAATCGTGATCGGATGGATGTAGCTCTCGTAGAGAATGCCGAGGATCAGATAGACCACGACGAGGGCGGCCAGGATCAGCAGCGGCACGGTGCCGAGCGACTGCTGGAACGCCTGCGCGGTGCCCTGGAAGCTCGAATTCAGCGTCGCCGGCGCGCCGAGATCGGCCATCGCCTTCTGCACGGCTTCCGTGGCCTGTCCCAACGCCACGCCTTGCGCGAGGTTGAAGCTGATCGTGATCGCGGGGAATTGGCCCTGATGGCTGATCGAGAGCGGGCGCACCGGATCGGTCGTCCAGGTCGCAAACGTCGACAGCGGCACCTGGTCGCCCGTTAGCGGCGACTTCAGGTACAGCTTGTTCAGGCTGTCGAGATTACCCTGCATCTCCGGCAGGATCTCGAGGATCACGTGATAGCTGTTGAGCTGCGTGAAGTACTGCGTGACCTGGCGTTGCCCGAATGCATCGTAGAGCGTGTCGTCGATCAACTGCGGCTGGATGCCGTAGCGCGAGGCGGTGTCGCGATTGATCTTGAGCTGAACCGTGGTGCCCTGGGTCTGCTGGTCGGTCGCGACGTCGCGCAGTTCCGGCAGCGTCTGCATCTTGGCGAGGATCTTGGGCGCCCAGCCATTGAGCTCGCCGAGATCGGCGTCCTGCAACGTGAATTCGAATTGCGTGCGCGTCGGCCGGCCGCCGAGCCGAACGTCCTGGGCCGCCTGCATATAGAGGCGGGCGCCCTCGACCTTCTCGAGCTTCGGACGCAACCGCGCGATGACCTGCTGCGCCGACGCCTCGCGGGCGTTGCGGGGCTTCAGAGTGATGAACATGTTGCCGTTGTTGCCGGCCCGGCCGCTGCCACCGATGTTCATCGCGATAGAGGCGACGTCAGGATCAGCCATCACGATCTTGCCGAGTTCCTGCTGCTTCTTCTGCATCTCCGCGAACGAGATGTCCTGCGATGCCTCGGAGGTCGCGGTGATCAGGCCGACGTCCTGCTGCGGGAAGAAGCCCTTCGGGATCAGGATGAAAAGGTAGACCGAGAGGGCGAGGGTGGCGAAGAAGATGGTGAGCGTGGTGCGGCGCCAGCTCAGCGCGTGGTCGAGGATGTATTCATAGCCGCGCAGCATCGCGTCGAAAGCGCGCTCGCTCCATGCATAGAACTTGCCGTGTTTCACCTCACCATGGGCGCGCAGGAAGCGCGAGGCCATCATCGGGGTCAGCGTCAGCGACACGAACATCGAGACGAAGATCGTCATCGCGAGCACGACGGCGAATTCGCGGAACAGGCGCCCGATGATGCCACCCATCAGCAGCAGGGGGATCAACACCGCGACCAGCGAGATGCTGATCGACACGATGGTGAAGCCGATCTCCTTGGCGCCCTTGTAGGCCGCGGCGAGGGGCGAATCGCCGTTTTCGATGTAACGCGTGATGTTCTCGAGCATCACGATGGCGTCGTCGACGACGAATCCGACCGCGATCGTGAGCGCCATCAGTGACAGATTGTCGAGCGAATAGCCGAACACCCACATCAGGGCGCACGCGCCGAGCAGCGCCAGCGGAACCGTGACGGTGGGGATGACGGTCGCCCAGAAGCTGCGCAGGAAGACAAAGATGACCATGACCACCAGGATGATGGTCAAAAGCAGCGTGAACTGGACGTCCTCGACCGCGGCGCGGATGGTCGTGGTGCGGTCGCTGATCACCTCGATCTTGATCGCCGGCGGGATCGCCGCCACCAGCCGTGGCAGGGTTGCCTTGATCCGGTCGACGGTCTCGATGACGTTGGCGCCGGGCTGCTTGAACACCACCAGGAACACGCCGCGCTTGCCATTGGCCCAAGCGGCCTGCTTGGCGTCCTCGGGCCCGGTGACTGCCTGGCCGATATCGCGGATCCGCAATGGGCCGCCGTTGCGGTAGGCGATGATGACGTCGTTCCAGTCCTTGGACTGGAGCAACTGGTCGTTGGCGTAGATGGTGTAGGCGCGTCTCTCGCCGTCGATGTTGCCCTTGGGGCTGTCGACCGTCGTGATCGCGATAGCGCTGCGGACGTCCTCCAACGACAGGCCCTTGGCGACCAGTTTCGCCGGATCGATCTGCACGCGGACCGACGGCTTCTGCTGGCCTCCGATGAAGACCTGTGCGACGCCCGAGATCTGGCTGATCTGCTGGGCGAGCTGGGCGTCAATCGCATCGCTGACGGTGGTCAGCGGTAACGCCTCGGACGTCGCGGATAACAGCAGGATCGGCGAGTCCGCCGGGTTGACCTTGCGATAGGTCGGCGGCGAGGGCAGGTTTTTCGGCAACTGGCCGCTGGCCGCGTTGATGGCGCCCTGCACGTCGTTGGCCGCGCCGTCGATGCTGCGATTGAGGTCGAACTGGATGGTGATCGAGGCCGTGCCCAGATAGCTCGTCGACGTCATCTGGGCGATGCCGGGAATCTGGGCGAATTGGCGCTCTAGCGGCTGGGCGACCGAGGAGGCCATCGTCTCCGGGCTGCCGCCGGGCAGGTTCGCGGTGATCTGGATGGTCGGGAAGTCGACCTGCGGCAGCGGTGCGACCGGCAGCAGGGGGTAGGCGACGAGGCCGACAAAGAGAATGCCGGCCATCAGCAGCGAGGTGCCGATGGGATAACGGATGAAAGGTGCCGAAATCCCGCCGTCGTTCATTCCTGTCGAACCTTGTCCTGGCCCGGATTCGAACTCGCGACCGCCGTGGAGACGAGGCTTCCGGGCTGCACCTTGAACTGACCGCCGGTGATCACTTGTTGTCCCGGGGTAAGTCCTTCATCGATCACAGAGCGTCCATCGATGGAGTAGCTGACCTTGAGCTTGCGCAGTTCAGCCTTGTTCTCCTGATTGACCGTATACGCGTAGAGGCCGTTGGTCGAATGCTGGACCGCGTCGTCGGGGACCACCGTGGCGTCCTTCAGCGTTCGGATCAGAAGACGTGTCGAGACCGATTGGCCCGGCCACAGCGTGTGGTCCTTGTTGTCGAACACCGCCTTCAGCCGAATAGTCCCGCTGGTCGTGTCGACCTGATTGTTGATGACGGCGAGCTTGCCTTCCGCGAGCGTCTTCTTGCCGTCGGTCGTCAGCGCGATAACCTTGAGCTCACCGGTCTTCTGGCCCTCATTGATATAGGGCAACTGGTCTTCGGGCGCAGTGAAGATCACCGTGATCGGCTCGATCTGGGCAATCGAGACGATCGCCGTCTGGCTGGAGGCATTGACGATATTGCCGATATCGACCTGGCGCAGACCCGCGACGCCCGTGATCGGCGACTTGACCTGGGTGTAGTCGAGCTGGGTCTGGGCATTGAAAATCGCGGCCTCGTCGGCAGCGATCTGCGCGGTGAGCTGGGCGACAGTGGAGCGCTGGGTGTCGGTCTGTTGCCGGGTCGCGAATTCACCGAGCTTGGTATAGCGCTGGAGGTCGAGATTGGCGTTGGCGAGGTTCGCCTCATCCTGCTGCTTCTTGGCTTTGGCCTGATCGAGCACAGCCTGGAAGGGGCGGGGATCGATCTCGACCAGCAGGTCGCCCTGGTTGACGATCTGGCCCTCGGTGAAGGCGATCTTGTCGATCTGGCCATCCACCCGGGTCCGGACCTGTACGGTATTGAAGCCCTGAACCGTGCCGAGCCCGGTCAGATAGACCGGAAAATCAGCCTGCTGGACCGGTGCGATCGTGACAGGAACTGCGATCGGCCGCGGCGGGCCTTTCTGTGCGGTCTGGGTCTTGGCGGCCTCGGGACCATAAAAGCGTTGCCAGCCGAAGTAGCCTGCCACGGCCACGGCTGCGATGAGGGAAAACCACAGAATCGGCCGCGACTTTTTCATATTGGCTTCGTTATCGGCTCGTTTGCCCAAAAGGTTGAATTATGGGTCTTTGAAAGGGTTCCGGCGCGGAGCCTGTATAATACACGCCAAGTTCCAGTGTAAACAACACTGTCGCTTGAGAATCCTAAACAATCGGAAAGCTTTGCATCCGATCCGGGCGGCGTGCGCACGTCTTGAACAGCCGTTCTCTTGGAGAGCCTGTCGGGCAGGAGCATCGATCAACGTGCAAAGGTTTCGCGAGTCGCGTACCGCGTGCGCGATCCGCTGCGCCGCGCAAAAGGTGAGGCCTCTGAATGTGGTCGCACCGTCCTCGCAAGAACGGTTCTAAGTTGATCGCGCCGTGTTTCCGTTGTCAGCACATCCGACGTCGTCCATATCACCGCCGCACAACGGGAGCGCATGATGGACGAGTTGAACGGCAAGCTGATCGCGTGTCAGATTCTGATCACGGGCTTGATCGCGCGCGTCGCCAACGAGCAGGGCGATCCCTTGCGCTTCCTCACCGACTTTCGCGACGAGATCAAAGCCGTCGTAAAGGGCGTCAACATCGCCGGCATGGACAACACCGATCGCGTCCGTTCGGTCGCGCAAGCGACAGTCGACGAGTTGTTCTCGCTGATGAAGCCGCCGAGCAGCGACTGATCGGCTGCTACATGTGAGTGTGCAAACGCAAGATGCGCATCGGCCTGCTGCATCACTTTGTCGCGCGCACCGCCATCAACGATCGGACGATGTGAAGGAGAATTCGGCAGACATTTCATCAGCCGGTTTAGAACGCTTACAAACTCCAGTTTAGAAGCGTTTCAAACAAAAGTTTAGAATCGTTTTGATCTGGATGGATTCAAAGAGCTCTCCGCCGTGATCGCGTTGACCCTCTCATCCCCGCTCGATACCAACATTGCGTCGCGTTGTCGCAATGCGACAAATTGCAGAAACAAAGTGGGGCGTGGAATGGGCACGGCAAAGGCTCCGCGGTCGTTGCGATCGACTGCGGCACGAACTTCATCCGAAGGGAACCTCGAAAGCGCAACCGGCAAGACCGTCTCGGCGGTGGCGAGCCTGATCGCGGTCGCGTCGGTTTCGAGCGGCGCGCAGGCGCAGCAATCGAACCTGCCTCCCGTGTCAGTCGAGGCGCCCGTCGAGCGACCGCGTCCGGCGGCGTCAAAGCCCTCGCCCGAACAGGTCCGCGCGCGCACCGCGTTGCGACGCGCGGCGCAGCGCCAGCAGGCGCAGCAGGGGCCGGTGCCCCTTCCCAGCGCAGGCGGCTTGGCCGCGGACCGCGATCCTTACGCGAATCCGGCTGCGCCATACATGGCCACCCGGGTGCAGGCATCAAGTAAATTTCCCGAGCCGATCCTCAACACGCCAAAATCGATCACCGTGCTCACGAAGGATGTCCTGGAGGACAAGAACGCGACCACGCTGAAGCAGGCAATTTTGAGCACGGCGGGGGTGACGCTGGGGACGGGCGAGGGCGGTAACGCCTTCGGCGATCGCTTCTTCATCCGTGGTTTCGACGCTCGCAACGACGTCTTCATCGATGGCGTCCGTGACTCCGGCGTCAGTGTTCGCGAGAACTTCTTCACCGAACAGGTCGAGATCCTGCGCGGTCCCGGCTCCTCGTTCGCCGGCCGCGGCACCACGGGTGGTGCGATCAACATCGTAACCAAGCAGGCCACCACGGCAGGCAACTTCTACAACATGGACACCACGTTTGGCACCGACCGGACCAAGCGCGTGGTGCTTGACGTCAATCAGGTGATCAATCCGACCCTTGCGGTGCGTGCCGGCGGGCTCTTCCAGGATGCGGGTGTCGCGGGTCGCGACTACGTGAAGGACAATCGCGACGGCGGGTTTGTCGCCACGACCTGGAAGCCGGTGGATGCAGTCAAAATCACTGCGGGCTATATCCACACTGAGTTGACAGGCCTCCCGGATTTCGGCGTGCCTTACTACCGGCCGAGCACAGCCAGCACCGCCGGCGGTCCTTTCCCGGATTTCGGCGCGAACCGCAACAATTGGTATGGCTTCGTCAACCGCGACTTCTATCGGACCGGCCAGGACATCGGTTCGCTCAATGCCGAAGTGCAGGTCACGCCAGACCTGCTGATCACAAACAAGTTCCGGGATTCACACTCCACCCAGAACTACATCGGAACGCTGCCTGAATCGCCGGTCCTCACGACCCCGCTATCGGCCTCGACGCTCACCGCCAATCCGCAGAGCCGCTACCAGGCGACCGACGTCATCGCCAACCAGACTGAGGCGACCTACAAGTTCAACGACGGAGCCGGCTTTAGGCACACTGCGCTTGCCGGCTTCGAATATGATCACGAGACGTCGTCGATCGATAAATATGTTGGCTTGAGCTCGGAAGTCCTTCCTGGGGGATTCACCGGGGCGGGGTCCTTGACCGGCGTGAGCGTCTTCAATCCGCAGTTCACGAACATCCCCTTTGGGATTCCTGGTGGTCTTTCTGGATTGCCAACGAACATCAAGATCGACACTAAGTCGGTCTACGTGCTGGATTCGGCGAACTACAATGATTTGCTGATCCTCAACGGTGGCGTCCGCTATGACGACTACAACATCAAGGTGAACGGTTACGGCACGGTCAACGGCGTCGCCAATGTCTTCGGTCAGCAGCAGCAGGACTACGGGATGCCGAATTTCAACCTCGGCCTTACCCTGAAGCCGTTGCCGAATGGAAGCGTCTATGCCGCCTACGCGACTTCATCTAATCCGGTAGGCGCGGAATTCGACGGGACAAGCGTCCAGTACGGCGGCCTCGCGCCGGTGCTGAACGGAAACGTTCCTCAGATCTTCGGTCCGGAAAAGAACAAGGCCATCGAAGTCGGTACCAAGTGGGAGCTGTTCGACAGACATCTGTTGTTGACGGCTGCACTTTTCCAGACCGAGAAGGAGAATGCACGCGAGTCCCGGAACATCACCGCCGCGACTGCGACCGCAACCTGTCCTTATCCTGCCGGTACGACAGGGACCGTCTCCTGCATCACCGCCGGAGCAGCCTATCGCATCCGCGGCATCGACCTTGGCGTGGGTGGCAAGATCACGGACAAGTGGAGCATTTTCGGCGGCCTTGTATTGATGCAGTCCGAGGTCACCAAGTCCCTGGTCCCGCCGGCCAACACTACACTGTATACGACGAACGTCGGTTTGCCGCTCTCCAACGTCGCTCACCAGTCTTTCAGTTTGCTGACCAAGTACCAGCTCACTGATGTTTGGGAGCTGGGCGGTCAGGCCGTCTATCGCTCAAAGATCTATGGTGGCACGTTCCTCGCAGCCAACCAGGGCACGTCGATCCCAAGCTACTGGCGTTTTGACGCGTTCGCGGAAGCCAAGATCAACAAGAACTGGCAGGTCAAGCTGTTCGTCAACAACATCTTCGACAAGCGCTACTACGACGCGTTGTACCAGAGCGCTGCGCCATTCGTGCTGGAAGCACCGGGACGCGCCGCCTATCTGGTGCTATCGGCCCGTTACTGAGGAGACGACGCGAGGTGCCATGCTGACATGCATAGAGGGCGTCCTGAGCAAGGATGATGTGGCGGATTTCCGCCGCATCATGGACGCCAGCGATTGGGAAGACGGGCGTTCCACCGCGGGTGCGCAGTCGGCGATGGTCAAGCGCAACGAGCAACTGCCGCCGGACGGCGAGGTCGCGCGCAAGCTAGGCAACCGCATCATCTCGGCGCTGACGTCGAACCCGCGTTTCCTGGCGGCGGCGATCCCGCTCCAGATCTTCCCGCCGCTGTTCAACCGCTATGTGGCAAGCGGCGGGCACCATTTCGGCCTGCACGTCGACAATGCGATCCGCGGCGATCGCCTGACCGGCCTTCGCATGCGCACCGACCTGTCGGTCACGCTGTTCCTCGCCGAGCCGGAGGAATACGACGGTGGCGAACTCGTGATCGAGGACACCTACGGTTCGCACGAAGTTAAGTTGCCGGCCGGCGACTGCGTGCTGTATCCCTCGACCAGCTTGCACCTCGTCACGCCGGTGACGCGGGGGGCGCGGGTGGCGTCTTTTTTCTGGCTGCAGAGCATGATACGGGATGACCAGGCCCGCAGCCTGATCTTTGACCTCGATACCGCCATTCAGGCGCTGGCGCAGCGGCTTGGACGCGACGACCCCGAAACGGTCAAATTGACGGGTATCTATCACAACCTCATTCGCTACTGGGCCGAAGTATGAAGACCACATTTTTCCGGACAAGCCTTGCCGTATCCGTGATGATCGCGGCCGTCGGGCTCGCGATCCCCGTTTCGGCACAGCAGCAGCCGGCAACGCCGCCGGTGGCATCTCAGCCGAGCAATCCGGCGCCGGCAGCAGCGCCCGTGACTGCTGCGCCCGCAAGTGCTGCTCCGGCTCCTGTGGCTGCCGCCCCGGCAGCGCCAGCCCCTGCGACAGCTTCACCCACGGCGGCTGCGCCGGATGCGGCATCGGCGGATGCCGGCCGCGCGCCGAAATCGACCGGGCCCGTGATGAAGGAACTGTCGCCCTGGGTGATGTTCATGTCGGCGGACATCATCGTGAAGGCGGTGATGATCGGGCTTGCCTTCGCGTCCCTCGTCACCTGGACGGTCTTCATCGCGAAATCGATCGAACTGACGCTGGCGCAGGGCAGGCTGCGTTCGGCCCTGAAGAAGATCGCCGACGCTCGCTCGCTTGCAGAGGCCCAGTTCGCGCTCGGTGCCAAGGAAGGGATCTTGCCGTCGTTCCTTGCGGCCGCGCTGCGCGAGGCGCGGGCGTCCGCAGGAATCTCCAGCGACGCCGGCATCAAGGAACGCGCCGCCTCGAGCTTTGCCGAGATCGCCCGCGCGGAGGCGCGGCGGATCCGGATCGGCATGGGCGTGCTCGCGACCATCGGCGCCACGTCGCCCTTCGTTGGCTTGTTCGGTACCGTCTGGGGCATCATGAACAGCTTCATCGGCATCTCGAAGTCGCAGACGACGAACCTTGCGGTCGTCGCGCCCGGCATCGCCGAAGCACTGCTCGCGACCGCGATCGGTCTCGTCGCGGCGATCCCGGCCGTCATCATCTACAATCATTTCGCGCGCATGACGAAGGGCTATCTCGAGCTCGTCAGTCGCGCCTCGGGTGCGGCGGCGCGGCTGCTCTCGCGCGACCTCGACCGCAGCCATGGCAGCGTTCATTCGCGCGCAGCGGCGGAGTAGGCGATGGGCGTTTCGCTCGCAGACAACGATCTCGACGACGATGCGGACTTCTCCGAGACGCATGAGATCAACGTCACGCCATTCATCGACGTCATGCTGGTGCTGCTGATCATCTTCATGGTCGCCGCGCCCCTGTCGACGGTGGACCTGCCTGTCGATCTGCCGACCTCCACCGCCACACCGCAGAAGAAGCCGGACAAGCCGACCTATGTCAGCATCAAATCCGATTTGACGCTTGCGATCGGGGAGAATCCGGTCACGCGCGCCAATCTGGCCGCCTCGCTCGACGGCCTCTCGGACATGAGCAAGGACAAGTACGTCTTCCTGCGCGCCGATCGCACGGTGCCTTATGGCGAGCTGATGGGCGTGATGGAGTTGTTGCGCTCGGGTGGCTACTCCAAGGTGAAGCTGGTGACGCTGGAAGGTGTCCCGGCCTCTCCGGCGGCACCCGCGGCAGAACCTGCGAAGCCCTAGAGGCTGCTGCTATGCCCGATCTCGATATCGAACCGAGACCATCCCGGCGGCTGTGGGTTCTCGCCGCAGTGGCGGCGCTTGCGCTCCACCTCGGAGGCGCGGCGTTGGCGCTGGCGCATTTGCGGACGGATGGTGGCGACGATGGTCTGGGGGCGGCAGGTGCGGACTTCGCCGTCGAGATGGCTTCGCCCGATGCGCCGGAGTCCGAACTTCCGCCCGGACCTGACACCGATGCCTCCCAGGAACAGCGGGCAATGCCCGAACAAAAGGCGGAGGTGAAGGAAACGGAGCTTCCCAAGGATCAGCACCAGGACGTCGACGATGCCGACCGGGTCGTCACCGACAACAACGCGAAAAAGCCGGACGACGAGAGCCAGAAGGTGGCAGCCATCGAGACCCCGGCTACCGAGGCATCGCCGCAGTCGGTTGCCACGGCGCGGCAGAAGCTCGACGAGGCTGCGCGGGAGGCCGAGAAGGCCATGGCGCCGGTGCTCGGGATCGGCAAGGACATCCTGAAGCTGACTGCCGACTGGAACCGCAAGATCAGTGCGCATTTCAAGCTGCACCAGGTCTACCCGGAGGGAAGGGAACCCAAGTCCCAGAAGGTCAAGGTCACCCTCGTCCTCAACCGCAAAGGCAACGTGCTTTCGGTCGACGTGGTGGAGTCTTCGGGAGACGCAGCCTTCGATGCGGCCGCGGTCTCGATGATCCGTCGCTCGGATCCCGTGCCGCAACCTCCGGCCGGACTGACGGATGAAAAATTCGAGCGCACGCTCGACGTGACCTTCCCGCCGCGAGAGACGAAGAAGAGGTCGGCTCAGCGCCAGTAGTAGCGGATCGCGACGTAGACCACGACCAGGCAGGCGAAGATCAGCGCCACCGGAAGCGGCCGCTTCTCGGTTCCACCACCGAACGTTACCCCGAACGTGCTGGCCTTCTTCGGCTTGGGTGGGGGGCGGCGGAAGGCGGTAACATTGTCCTTCACGGGCTCGCTGGCCCGGGGGCGAACGTCGGGCGCGGTGCCGGCGCCGCCCATTTCGGCATAATAAGCCTTGTAGACCGAGGCGATGGTGGCCTCGGTGGCCTCGTCCTCGCTCGTCCGCTCCAACAGCTTCTTGTAGCTCGCGAGGAACTCCTGGGCCTCGGGAGGCAGCGCGGATAACCCGTTGAGCTTGGCCATCATCTTCCAGGTGGCGAAATCGGCGCGGGCGCGGGTGTCGGCTCGTCGCGCGATCAGCATGTCGGCAGCTTTGACCAAGTTGGCCTCGGGCCCTTCGGGTTTGTCCTGGTTCAACTACGCGTTGCCGGTCAGGAAGAGAACGGCCTTAATCACATATCCGGTCAACGTTCGCAGTATTGCCGAGATAACATCAAGATTTAGACCGAACTGCGAACCTGCAAGGGGGAGCAGGATCAGGATGGCGATCAGGATCAGCATACCGAACGGCTCGAGCCGCGCCAGCGGCAGGGCGAGCGGCCGCGGCAACAGGCCGACCGCGACCCGCCCGCCGTCGAGCGGCGGTATCGGCATCATGTTGAAGACGGCCAGCACCGCATTGATCAGGAGCGAATTCTTCAGGTTATCGAAGATCCATTGCGCCGAACTTGCCGGTGCGAAAGGCAGAGCGTGGAGTGCGAGGGCCGCCAGCAGCGCCAGCAGGATGTTGGTCGCGGGGCCGGCCAGCGCCACCCAGACCATGTCGAGTTTCGGGTTGTTGAGATTGCGAAAGTTCACCGGCACCGGCTTGGCGTAGCCGAACAGGAACGGCGAATGCGCAAACAGCAGCATAGCCGGCAGGATCAGGGTGCCGAACGGGTCGATATGCCGGAGCGGATTGAAGCTGACGCGGCCGAGCTGCCAGGCGGTGTTGTCGCCGAGCCGGTAGGCGACAAAGCCGTGCGCCGCCTCGTGGAAGGTGATGGCGATCACCAGCGGCAGCACCCAGACGGAGAGGTCGTAGAGGGAGACGTTCAAGCGGTTGCCCCGGTTCGTGCCCGATAGGGCCGAACTATCACGATTCAGCGCCGTGGCGAAGGCGGAGGCGACGTGGAGCCATCAGGACGGGATGGTGGTCGGATATTGCGGCAGGCCGTCGTCGAGCGTCAGCCAGTTGAGCTTTTCCTGTACCCAGATGTGCTCGGTGGGCGCGAAGGCGTTGCGGTCATCGAAAGTCGCGAGCGCCACGCCCACTGCCGTGCCGTTGCGCCGCCATGCGAAAAGGCGTGTACCGCACTGCTTGCAGAAGACGCGGTCGATGTTTTCCGACGATGGGTAACGACCGGTCTCGCCTTCGACGGTCAGCGCTGCGGGGAGAAACTGCGCGCGAGCGAAGAAGGGCGAGCCCATGGCCTTCTGGCAGATACGGCAATGGCAGGCGCGGACGTTGAGCGGCTCGCCTTCGGCCTTGAACCGCACCGCGCCACACAGGCATCCGCCTTCCCTGGTCATGACGCCCTCAATAGGTGGCACGGCCGCCGGAGATATCGAAGACGGCGCCGGTCGAGAACCCGCAGTCTTCCGATGCAAGCCAGGCCACCATCGCGGCGAGTTCTTCGACCAGCACAAAGCGGCCCTTCGGGATCTTCGACAGCATGAAATCGATATGCTGCTGCGTCAGCTGTTCGAAGATCGCGGTCTTCGCGGCTGCCGGCGTCACGGCGTTCACCAGGATGTCGTGCGCGGCAAGCTCCTTGCCGAGCGACTTCGTCAGCGCGATCAGGCCGGCCTTTGAGGCCGAGTAATGCGCCGCGTTCGGATTTCCTTCCTTGCCGGCGATTGAGGCGATGTTCACGATCCGCCCATATTTCTGCTTGAGCATCGTGGGCACGATCGCCTTGCAGCAGATGAAGGGGCCGTCGAGGTTGATGCGCAGCACCTTGCGCCATTCCTCGAGATCGGTCTCCCAGACCGTCTTGTTGATACCGGCGATGCCGGCATTGTTGACGAGGATGTCGATCCTGCCGAAGGCGGCGAGGGTCGCGTCGCGGACTTGCTCCACTGCGGCCGTGTCGGCGACGTCGACCTTGAAGACTCGAACCTCGCCGCCGATTTCCTTGGCCGTCTTCTCGGCGAGCGCCGCGTCGAAATCCCAGATCGCGACCTTGGCTCCAGAGGCGACGAAGCGTTCGGCAATGGCGCGGCCAAAGCCTTGCGCACCGCCCGTGACGATCGCGCAGCGGCCGTTGAGGTCGATCTTGTTCATGCAAGAATTCCTTCCGCGTGGGATGAGGATCAATCAGAGCATGAAGCCGCCGTCGACGACGAGGTCGACGCCGGTGGTGAACGCGCTTTCGTCACTGCCAAGATAGACCGCCATGGCCGCGATTTCCTCTGCAGTGCCGAGCCGGCCCATCTTCTGGCGGGCGATGAACATCTCTTTGCCCTGCGGGCCGACGGCGGCGGCGCGATCGAGCATCGAGGGTGTCTCGACGGTGCCGGGGCAGATGCTGTTGCAGCGGATTCCCTGCGTGATGAAGTCGAGCGCAACCGCGCGCGTGAGCAGTGACACCGCGGCCTTGGAAGCACTGTAGACATAACGGTTGGCCGGCGGCCGCAGCGCGGCGCAAGACGAGATGTTGACGATGCTGCCGCCACCGCCGGCAATCATCGCCGGCAGAAACGCCTTGATGGTCCGGTGCATGGATTTGACGTTGAGGTCGAACGAGAAGTCCCAGTCTTCTTCCGAACAGCCCAAAATGGTCCCGTTGTGCACGAAGCCCGCCGCATTGAGCAGGATGTCGATCTTGCCGATGCGCTTGGCGAAGGCGTTGACGTCGGCGGTGTTGCGAACGTCGAGCTTTGCCGTCTCGGCGACGCCGTCCTTGCTTAAGGTGGCGATGCCGCCTTCATTGATATCGGTGGCGATGACGGTTGCGCCTTCACGCGCGAATGCGATGGCGCATGCGCGCCCGATCCCCGCTGCCGCGGCGGTGACAACAGCGCGCTTTCCCTTGAGGCGGTCTGCCATTTTGTTTTTCTCCTTGATTTCCTCAGTGCCGTAGCCCGGATGAGCGCGTGAGCGCGATATCCGGGAAATGTCCCGGGTGTCGCTTCGCTCACCCGGGCTACGTGTCGCTAACTCAGTGGTTATCCCGCGCCACGCCAAACGTGTTGGCCACGTTCTGGTAGCGCGTGGCGAGCTCCATGCAGGCGCCGGTCGACTGCTGGCCGACGGTGTTGCGATAGATCTCCTGCCAGGGCGTCTGGTTCGGCGGATGCTTGAAGCCGCCATTGGCCTTCAGCTCGGCGTGGCGCTTCTTCACTTCCTCGTCCGAGATCAGGATGTTGGCGCTGCCCTTGTTGAGGTCGATGCGCACCTTGTCGCCGGTCCTCAGGATCGCGAGGCCCCCGTCGGCGGCGGCTTCCGGCGAAGCGTTGAGGATCGAGGGCGAGCCCGAGGTGCCGGACTGCCGGCCGTCACCGATGCAGGGCAGGGCCAGGATGCCGCGTTTGATCAGCGCCGCCGGAGGCTGCATGTTCACGACCTCGGCGCCGCCGGGATAACCGATCGGGCCGGCGCCGCGGATGAACAGCACGCAATGCTCGTCGATGTCGAGCGAGGGATCGTCGATCCGCTCGTGATAGTCCTCCGGCCCCTCGAACACGATCGCGCGTCCTTCGAACGCGTTCAGGTCTTTCGGGTTGCTGAGGTAGCGATCACGGAACTCCTTGGAGATCACAGAGGTCTTCATGATCGCGGAATCGAAAAGGTTGCCGCGCAGCACCAGGAAGCCGGCATCCTTCACCATCGGCTTGTCGTAGGCCCAGATCACGTCCTGGTCGGGCTTGGGCGCATTGGCGCAGTTCTCGCCGATGCCGCGGCCGTTGACGGTGAGCGCATCCTCGTGGATGCGCTTGTGCTTCATCAGCTCGCGCACCACGGCGGGCACGCCGCCGGAGCGATGGAATTCCTCGCCGAGATAGAAGCCGGCCGGCTGGAGGTTCACCAGCAACGGCACGTCGTGGCCGTACTTCTGCCAGTCGTCGATCGAAAGCTCGACGCCGATGTGGCGGGCGAGCGCGTTGATGTGGATCGGCGCATTGGTCGAGCCACCGATCGCCGAATTCACCACGATACAGTTCTCGAACGCCTTGCGAGTCAGGAAGTCGGAGGGTTTCAGATCCTCCCAGACCATCTCGACGATGCGCTTGCCCGTCTCGTAGGCGATCTGGCCCCGCTCGCGATAGGGCGCGGGAATCGCAGCGCAGCCCGGCAGCGAGAAGCCGAGCGCCTCGGCGAGCGAATTCATGGTCGAGGCCGTGCCCATGGTGTTGCAATGGCCGACCGAGGGCGCGGACGAGGCCACGATCTCCATGAACTCTTCGTAGTCGATCTCACCGGCGGCGAGGCGTTCGCGCGACTTCCAGACGATGGTGCCGGAGCCGGTGCGCTCGCCGTCATGCCAGCCGTTCAGCATCGGGCCGCCCGACAGCACGATCGCCGGCAGGTTGACGGTCGCCGCCGCCATCATGCAGGCAGGTGTCGTCTTGTCGCAGCCGGTGGTCAGGACCACGCCGTCGAGGGGATAGCCGAACAGCACCTCGACGAGGCCGAGATAGGCGAGGTTGCGGTCGAGCGCCGCGGTCGGCCGCTTGCCGGTCTCCTGGATCGGATGGGTCGGAAACTCCAGCGCGATGCCACCAGCCATGCGGATGCCCTCGCGGACGCGGTGCGCGAGCTCGATGTGGTGACGGTTGCAGGGGGAGAGGTCGTTGCCGGTCTGGGCAATGCCAATGATCGGCTTGCCGGACTGGAGTTCCTCGCGGGTGAGACCGAAATTCAGATAGCGCTCCATATAGAGCGCGGTCATGCCGGGGTTATGCGGGTTGTCGAACCATTCCTGGGAGCGAAGGCGCCGGCGGCTGCCATTGGTTGAGGGCGCATGCCCGTTGGTTGGCTTTTTTGTCATTGATGTCTCCTAGAATGCGAACGCACAGGCGTCGGTCAGTCGTATCGGCTTGTGCGATGCCCGACAGCGCAAGGCTGCATTCCGCAACTCGCCTGATCGCGGTCGTTTCCTCACAAGTGAGATACTAGTCATGGGTCCTTGGTAACGCTATCATTTTGTTCGGCCGGCCACCATTCCGGAAAGCGTCGTTTGGCTGTCGGCGCGCTGCGCCAGCGTGCTTTGCCGCTCGATCACCTTGAAGCCGAGATCGAGCACCGGCTGTTCCGGGCGGCGGCCTTCGATGGCCTCGATCAGCATCGTGGCGGCGGCCCGACCCATCTCGTAGCGGTTGGTGCGCACGCTGGTGAGCGTTGGGACCGCGCTCGCCATGAATTCGAGGTCGTTGAAGCCGATGATGGCGATCTGATCGGGAACGGTGATCTCTCGGCGCCGGCATTCGAAGAGCACGCCAAGGGCGAGATCGTCATTGGCGCAAAACACCGCATCGATGTTCGGCTCCCGCGCGAGCAGGTCGGCAAACAGCGTTCCCCCCAGCGTCACCGAGGTCGGTGTCGCCGTTGTCACGACGAGCCGCTGGTCGAACAGGCCGGCGTCCTTCATCGCCGTGACATAGCCATCGAGCCGCCGCTGCACCCGCGGATCCATCCGCGCACCCACGAAACCGATCCGGCCGCAGCCCTGCGCGAACAGGTGCGCGATCGCCGCGCGCGCCGCCTCATAGTGCGAAAAGCCGATCATCATATCGACCGGGGCGGGCCCAAGCTCCATGATTTGCACGATCGGGCAATCGGCCGCCTCCAGCATCACGCGCGATTCGGTCGTCTGGTCGATGCCGGTGACGATCAGCCCGGCCGGCTTCTGCGCCAGGAACAGGCGGAGAAGCTTTTCCTCCTGGAGGATGCTGTAGCGGGTGTTGGAGAGCTGAATCGAGTAGCGGCTGCCTTCGGACGCATCATAGATACCGCGAAGCACGTCGGAGAACACGTTGTTGGTGAGGGAGGGGATCAGGACGCCGATCACTTCCGTGCGCTGCGAGGCCAATGCACGTGCCGCGAGATTCGGCACATAGCCGAGCTCGCGTGCGGCGCTCTCGACGCGCGCCCGCTTGGCGTCCGACAGCGCCTCGGGATTCCTGAAAAAGCGGGACGCGGTGATAGGGCTCACGCCGGCGAGCTCGGCGACCTCGGCAAGCCGGATCTTGCCCGATTTGGTGCGTTTTCGTCCCATTTGTTGCTCATAGCACAGCCCTTCCTGCAAACAAAGGAACGTTGACAGCGCTACCAGCTCCGACTAACCAAAGACAAATTGCCAAAACCGCGCAAACTGCAGACAATGCCGCCTGTCAGATGGGGCCTCGTTGGGTGGAGCCTCGGAAGAAAAGGCGGTAGCGGTGCTCGATTAGGCGCTGCGGACCAGTGAGGAGGGAGCTAGATGTCGTCTGTGCACATCCGCGACGTGCGGAAATCGTTCGGCAATTTTGAAGTCCTGCACGGCGTGACGATTCCGATCGAGGACGGGCAATTCGTCGTTCTCGTTGGTCCCTCCGGCTGCGGCAAGTCGACGCTGCTGCGCATGCTCGCAGGGCTTGAGAACATCACCTCAGGCACGATCTCGATCGGCGAGCGCGTCGTGAACAATGTCCAGCCCAAGGAGCGGGACATCGCGATGGTTTTCCAGAACTACGCGCTCTATCCGCACATGACGGTCGCCGACAACATGGGCTTCTCGCTCAAGCTGCGCAGCGCGGGCTCTGACGAGATCAACAAGCGCGTCAAGCGCGCCGCCGAGATCCTCGCGCTGACGCCGCTGCTCGATCGCTATCCGCGCCAGCTCTCCGGTGGCCAGCGCCAGCGCGTCGCCATGGGCCGCGCCATCGTGCGCGATCCGCAGGTGTTCCTGTTCGACGAGCCCTTGTCGAACCTCGATGCCAAGCTGCGCGTCGCCATGCGTACCGAGATCAAGGAGCTGCACCAGCGGCTCAAGACCACGACCGTCTATGTCACCCACGACCAGATCGAGGCCATGACCATGGCCGACAAGATCGTGGTCATGCATGACGGCATCGTCGAGCAGATGGGCACGCCGCTCGAACTCTACGACAAGCCCGAAAATCAATTCGTCGCGGGCTTCATCGGTTCGCCGGCGATGAACTTCCTCAAGGGCCATGTGCGCTCGAACGGGGCGGCGACCTTCGAGGGTCCGAACGGCGTCAAGCTGCCGCTCAAGAGCGCGCCGACCGCGTCTGACGGACGGCCCGCGGTCTATGGCGTACGGCCGGAGCATTTCACGATCGCTGACGACGGGGCGGAAGCCGAGATCGTCGTGGTCGAGCCGACGGGCTCCGAGACGCAGGTGTTCGCAAAGCTCGGCGGCGAGCAGGTCGTCGCGGTGTTTCGCGAGCGGCACATGTTCAATCCTGGCGACAAGGTCCGGCTGAAGCCGGATCCGTCGCTGGTCCACTTGTTCGACGACGGGACGGGAAAACGGCTGAACGCATAAGACAGACTTAAACAAATCAAAAAAATCACCATTGGGAGAAACGACATGCAAGACTTTACCCGCCGGGCATTGCTCCAAGGCGGAACGGCGCTGGCTGCAACCGGCGCACTGACTGGGCCTGCACTGTTCGAGTTCGCGAAGGCTTGGGCGGCGGACTCGCCGTGGAAGGCCGAGTCGGGTGCCAAGCTGACGGTGATGCGCTGGAAGCGCTTCGTGCCGGCGGAAGACGATGCGTTCAACGCGATGGTCGCGGCGTTCAAGGCCGCAACCGGCACGGAGATGAACGTCTTCAGCGAGTCCTTCGAGGACGTGCAGCCGAAGGCGTCGGTCGCTGCGAACACCGGCTCGGGTCTGGATCTCGCGTGGGGCCTCCACACCCTGCCTCAACTGTTCCCGACCAAAGTGCTGAAGATGAACGACGTCGCCGATTACCTCGGCAAGAAGTATGGTGGCTGGACGGATGCCGCAGCCAAGACCTGCAAGCTTGGCGACGACTGGCTCGGTATTCCCGTAGCCACCAACGGCGGCTACATGACCTACCGCAAATCAGCGACCGACAAGGCGGGCTTCAAGGAGTTTCCGAAGGACTTCCCCGGCTTCCTCGAGATGTGCAAGGCGCTGAAAGCGAACAACACGCCTGCGGGCTACGCGCTCGGGCATGCCAGCGGCGACGCCAATGGCTGGTTGCACTGGATATTGTGGGGACACGGCGCCTACACCGTAGACCAGAACGACAAGATCATCATCAATTCGCCCGAGACCATGAAGGCGCTGGAGTACTGCAAGGCGCTCTACGAAACCTTCATCCCCGGGACCCCATCCTGGAACGACTCCTCCAACAACAAGGCGTTCCTGGCCGGTGAGCTTTATTGCACCCTCAACGGTATTTCGATCTACGTCGCGGCCAAGACCGACCCGACCAAGAAGGAACTTGCCGAAGATACCTATCATGCGCTGCACCCCGTCGGGCCCATCGGCAAGCCGACTGAATTGCAGCTTGCCCTGCCGATCCTCGCCTTCAACTTCACCAAGTACCCGAACGCGTCGAAGGCCTTTATCGCCTTCATGCTGGAGAAGGAGAACTACGAGAAGTGGCTGGATGGGGCGCAGGGTTACCTGACACAGACTCTGAATGCGTATGAAACTGCGCCGGTCTGGACGGCCGATCCAAAGAACGCCGTCTTCGCGCAGGCGTCCAAGCGCACCCTGCCGGCGTCCGGCATCGGTACGGTGGGTGAGAAGGCTGCAACGGCGATCGCCGACTTCATCGTCGTTGACATGTTTGCCAACTACTGCACCGGCACCAAGGACGCAAAGGGTGCAGTTGCGGAGGCAGAACGGCAATTGAAGCGCATCTATCGCTGATGATCTCGATGCGGGCGGCTGTCTGGCCGCCCGCTCATTCGCACTCTGATCAGGGGTATCGGGCATGGCTGATGTCGTAGTTGCTTCCCAAGCCAAGCCTCGGTTTCGCGAGGCCAACGCCTGGGACCAGCTCAAGCACAATCGCAACTGGCTCGGCTTCTGGTTCATGCTGCCGGCCATGGCCTTCCTGATTTTCTTCCTCGCCTATCCGCTGGGGCTGGGCATCTGGCTATCCTTCACCGACACGCGCATCGGCAGGGTCGGGCAATTCATAGGCACCGAGAATTACGAGTGGCTGTGGGACGACTCGATCTTCTGGCTGTCGGTGACCAACACGCTGCTGTACACCTTCGTGGCCAGCGCCTTCAAATTCGCGATCGGTCTCTATCTCGCGCTCCTCTTGAATGAGAACATGCCGTTCAAGGCGATGCTGCGGGCAATGGTTCTGATCCCGTTCATCGTGCCTACCGTCCTCTCGGCGCTGGCGTTCTGGTGGATCTTCGACGCGCAATTCTCCATCATCTCGTGGTCGCTGAAGAATCTCGGCCTGATCAGCCAGAACATCAATTTCCTCGGCGACACGACCTGGGCACGCATTTGCGTGATCTTCGCCAACATCTGGCGCGGGGTGCCCTTCGTGGCGATCACGCTGCTCGCCGGCCTTCAGACGGTGTCGCCGTCGCTCTATGAAGCCGCAACGCTGGATGGCGCCACGCGCTGGCAGAATTTCCGGTACATCACCTATCCGCTGCTGACGCCGATCATCGCAGTCGTGATGACCTTCTCGGTGCTGTTCACCTTCACCGACTTCCAGCTGATCTGGGCGATGACCCGCGGCGGCCCGGTCAATGCCACCCATCTGATGGCGACGCTGTCGTATCAGCGCGCGATCATCGCGGGGCAGCTTGGTGAGGGGGCGGCGATCTCCAGTGCTATGATTCCATTCTTGCTTGCCGCAATCATGATCTCCTGGTTCGGCCTGCAGCGTAGAAAGTGGCAACAGGGAGAGAACAATGACTGATCTTCCTGCCTCCAAGGTCAGCCTCAAGTCCATCCTGTCGACGCCCGCGCGGGTCGATAACAGCGAGGGCATGAGCTATTTGCAGTCGGTGCCGCGCCGGATCGTGACGCTGTACTTGCCGCTCACGATCATCGTCGTGATCCTCTTGTTTCCGTTTTACTGGATGGCGCTGACCTCGGTGAAACCGGACGACCAGCTGCTCGATCTCGACAAGTACAATCCGTTCTGGACCTGGAATCCGACCTTCAAGCATTTCCACAAGCTTCTGTTCGAGAGCTACTATCCGCACTGGCTCTGGAACACGATGTACGTGGCGGTGTGCGCCACGGTGCTCTCGATCATTGCATCGGTGCTGGCGGCCTATGCCATCGTGCGCTTGCGCTACAAGGGGGCCAATCTCGTCGGCGGGCTGATTTTCCTCGCCTACCTGGTGCCGCCGTCGATCCTGTTCATCCCGCTCGCCACCGTCGTGTTCCAGTACGGCCTGTTCGACTCGCCGATGGCGCTGATCCTGACCTATCCGACCATCCTGATCCCGTTCTCGACCTGGCTGTTGATGGGCTATTTCAAGACCATCCCCTTCGAGCTCGAGGAATGCGCGCTGATCGATGGGGCGAGTCGCTGGCAGATCCTAATCAAGATCGTGCTGCCGCTGGCAATCCCCGGCCTGATCTCGGCCTTCATCTTCTGCTTCACGCTATGCTGGAACGAGTTCATCTACGCGCTGACCTTCCTGCAATCGACCAGCAACAAGACTGTGCCGGTCGCGATCGTCAACGAATTCGTGGACGGCGACATCTACCGCTGGGGCTCGTTGATGGCGGGGGCGCTCGCGGGGTCGCTGCCGCTGGTTATCCTTTACGCGTTCTTCGTGGAGCATTATGTGTCGGCGATGACCGGCGCCGTGAAGGAATGATTGCGGGCCCGCCGTAAGAACGCGTCCGAACGGGCGCGTTCAAGACCAACAAGAAGGAGTAGGCTCTTGCACATTCTGGTTCTCGGCGCTGCCGGCATGGTCGGCCGCAAGTTGTGCGAACGGCTGCTGCGCGACGGCCGGCTCGGCAAGAGCGACATCACCAAGCTGACCATGCATGACGTCGTCGAGCCGAAGAAGCCCGAGAAGGCCGGCTTTGCCGTCGAGACCGTGTCCGGCGATTTTGCCGTTCCCGGAGCCGCCGAGAAGCTGATCGCGGGCCGGCCCGACGTGATCTTCCATCTGGCCGCCATCGTCTCCGGCGAGGCCGAGCTCGATTTCGACAAGGGCTATCGCATCAATCTCGACGGCACGCGGATGCTGCTCGACGCCATCCGCCTCACCGGCGGCGGCTACAAGCCGCGCGTGGTCTTCACCTCGTCGATCGCGGTGTTCGGCGCGCCGTTCCCGGATGCGATCGGCGACGAGTTCTTCCACACGCCGCTGCTCAGCTACGGCACCCAGAAGGCGATCGGCGAGCTGCTGCTTGCCGACTATTCCCGCCGCGGTTTCCTCGATGGCATTGGCATCCGCCTGCCGACCATCTGCATCCGGCCCGGCCTGCCCAACAAAGCGGCATCCGGCTTCTTCTCCAACATTTTGCGCGAGCCGCTGGCCGGCAAGGAAGCGATCCTGCCGGTCTCCGAGGACGTCCGCCACTGGCACGCCACGCCGCGCTCCGCTGTCGGCTTCCTGCTCCATGCCGGCACGATGGATCTCGCCGCGGTCGGCCCGCGCCGCAATCTCACCATGCCCGGCCTCTCGGCGACCGTCGGCGAGCAGGTCGCGGCCTTGAAGCGGGTCGCAGGCGAGAAGGTCGCCGCCCGCATCAAGCGGGAGCCGGATCCCTTCATCGTCGGCATCGTCAGCGGCTGGCCGCGCAATTTCGATGCGCGACGCTCGCGCGAGCTCGGCTTCACCACCGCCGAGAACAGCTTCGATGATATCATCCGCATTCACATCGAAGACGAGCTCGGCGGCAATTTCGTCGCCTGACGTAACCGGTGAACAGTGTGGGTCGAGTCATGGCGAGCGTTGCTTGCATCGGTGAATGCATGGTCGAACTCCGGCAGGCCCAGGGAGGCGGGCAGGGCGGCGGGCTCTACTCGCGCGGCTTCGGTGGCGACACTCTCAACACGGCCGTCTATCTCGCGCGGCTCGAGGTCAAGGTCGACTATCTCACTGCGCTCGGCGATGACCCATTGAGCGATGAGATGGTGACGGCCTGGACGGCGGAGGGCGTCGGCACCAGGCGTGTCTTGCGTCTGCCCGGCAAGCTGCCCGGCCTCTACATGATCCAGCTTGATGCCAACGGCGAGCGGCAGTTCTTTCACTGGCGCGACAGCGCGGCCGCGCGCCGGCTGATGGATCTGCCGGAGACGGACGAGATCCTCAACTCGCTGATGAGCTACGACATCGTCTATCTCTCCGCGATCACGCTCTCGATCTACGATCAGCTAGGGCGCGAGCGCCTGTTCGCGGCGATCAAGCGCGCGCGTCTGCTTGGCACCCGCTTCGTGTTCGACACCAATTTTCGCGCCCGCGCCTGGCCCGATCGCGACATCGCCCGCGCGGTGTTTGCCGCGGCATTCGAGGCCGCCGACATCGTGCTAACCTCGACGGAGGATCTGCTCGCGCTGTACCCCGGCGAAAGCCATGCCGAGCTGATGGCGCGCATCCCCACTCCCGAGCTGGTGTTCCGTCTCGCCGAGCCTGTCAGCCTGTTGCGCTTGCAGGGCGGCACCAGCGAGGTGCGTGCCGAGCCGCTGACCAAGCCGGTGGTCGACACCACCGCGGCCGGCGACAGCTTTGCCGCGGCCTATATTGCAGCCCGGCTTGCCGGTTCCGATCCGGTCGAGGCCGCACAGGCCGGCCATCGCCTTGCGAGCCTCGTGATCTGCTATCCCGGTGCCATCATTCCGGTCTATGCCATGCCGCCGAAGAAGCGGCCCCGGCCGGCAACCTCACGCCAAGCCACAAAGTGAAAATCGAAACGCAATGACCACGACTGCCAAACAGGAAAAGCTCGCCGCGCTGTTCAAGGGCGCGACCGTCATCCCCGTCCTCACCATCGAGCGTATCGAGGATGCCGTGCCCCTGGCGCGCGCGCTCGTTGCCGGTGGCGTCAAGACGCTGGAGGTGACGCTGCGCACCTCCGTGGCGATCGAGGCGGCGAAAGCGATGATATCAGAGGTGCCGGAGGCGATCGTCGGCATCGGCACCATCCTCAACCCGGCCGACCTCGCGCGCGCCGAGAAGCTCGGGGTCAAATTCGGGATTAGCCCGGGCGGCACGCCCGATCTGTTGAAGGCCGCCGCCGACAGCGCCTTGCCCTTCGCCCCTGGCATTGCGACCGCATCCGAGCTGATGCAGGCGCTGACGTTCGGCTTCGATCTGGCGAAGTTCTTTCCCGCCGAGCAGGCCGGCGGCATCAAGGGCCTGCGTGCCCTCGGTGGTCCGTTCCCCAATGTGCGCTTTTGCCCCACCGGCGGCGTCGGCGAGGCCAATGCGGCGACCTGGCTTGCCGAGCCCAACGTGCTGGCGGTCGGCGGTTCCTGGCTATGCCCGGCGGCGGAGATCAAAGCGGGGAACTGGGCCGGCATAACTGCCATCTGCCAGCGCACCCTGAAAGGCCTCAAAGCCGCGTGAAGTCTTGGGCCCGATGGGCTAAGAATCGGCAAGGGGAGACAAAGAAAGACCTGAGGAGAGTGACCATGACCGCCAGCATCGTCGGATGGGCACATACGCCTTTCGGCAAGTTCGACACCGAGACCGTCGAGAGCCTCGTTACGCGCGTCGCCAATGAGGCGCTTGCTGATGCGGGCATCTCGGCCAGCGATGTCGATGAGATCGTGCTCGGTCATTTCAACGCCGGCTTCTCGCCGCAGGATTTTACCGCCTCGCTGGTGCTCCAGGCCGATCCGCATCTGCGCTTCAAGCCGGCAACCCGTGTCGAGAACGCCTGCGCCACCGGCTCGGCCGCCGTGCACCAGGGCCTGCGCGCGATCGCTGCCGGTGCTGCCAGGATCGTGCTGGTCGTCGGCGTCGAGCAGATGACCCGCACGCCGGGTCCGGAGATCGGAAAGAACCTGCTCAAAGCCTCGTACTTGCCGGAAGATGGCGACACCGTCGGCGGCTTCGCCGGCGTGTTCGGCAAGATCGCCAGCGCCTATTTCCAGAAATACGGCGACCAGTCCGATGCGCTGGCGCTGATCGCGGCCAAGAACCACAAGAACGGCGTCGCCAACCCGTTTGCGCAGATGCGCAAGGATTTTGGCTTCGAGTTTTGCCGCTCCGAGAGCGAGAAGAACCCTTACGTCGCCGGCCCCCTGAAGCGCACCGACTGCTCGCTGGTCTCCGACGGCGCCGCGGCACTGGTGCTGGCCGATGCCGAGACAGCCAAGGGCATGGGCAAGTCGATCGGCTTCCGCGCCACCGCGCACGCCCAGGACTTTTTGCCGATGAGCAAGCGCGACATCCTCCAGTTCGAGGGCTGCACGGTTGCCTGGCAGCGCGCGCTGGAGAAGGCGGGCGTGTCGCTCGCCGACCTCTCCTTCGTCGAGACCCACGACTGCTTCACGGTCGCCGAGCTGATCGAATATGAAGCGATGGGCCTGACGCCAAGGGGGCAGGGCGCCCGCGCCATCAAGGAAGGCTGGACGCTGAAGGATGGCAAGCTGCCGGTCAATCCGTCCGGCGGGCTGAAGTCGAAGGGCCATCCGATCGGCGCCACCGGCGTCTCCATGCATGTGATGACCGCGATGCAGCTTGCAGGGCAGGCGCCCGAGGGCATGCAGATCAAGAACGCCAGGCTCGGCGGCATCTTCAACATGGGCGGCGCTGCCGTCGCCAATTACGTTTCCGTCCTGGAGCCGCTGAAGTAACCCGTAAGGGTGGGCAAAGGCGCGAATGCGCCAGGCCCACCCTTCCTTGCGCTATGTCAAGGTGGCCCCATTTCGCTTCGCTCACCCTCCTGCTCTTGATTGATTTCCGGGGAATGCATCATGAGCAATGATAGCTCGCTATCACTCGACGAACTCAACGATCGCATCGCGATCCTCGAGGGCAATATCAGGCAGCTCATCGAGCAGGCCGCCGCCGCGTCCGGCGAGCAGAGCGAGGCGCGTATCGCCGATCGCATCAACCAGCAGAACGATGAGCTTGAGCGGCTGCTCAAGATCCGCGAAGCCCGCCTGAAGAAATAACCGGAGTTGGCCGCGCCGCGCTCGCAGGCGGCGCATGCGGCCATACGCCCGCCGCCCTTGCTCGGGTCCCGCCGCTGCCGTTAGCTGGACCGAAATCGCGGGCGGCAGTCAGCCCCGCGCAATCGGGAGTGAACGATGGGGCCGTTGAAGGGCATCAAGGTCATCGACATGACGACCGTGCTGATGGGGCCGTATGCGACCCAGATGCTCGGTGACTATGGTGCCGACATCATCAAGGTGGAGTCGCTCGAGGGCGACGTCACCCGGCTGATCGGCCCGATGCGTCATGCCGGCATGGGCCCGGTATTCCTCAACACCAATCGCAGCAAGCGCTCGATCTGCCTCGACCTGAAGAACCCGGCCGGCCGCGACGCCGTGCTGCGGCTCATCAGGGATGCCGACGTCCTCGTCTACAACGTCCGGCCGCAGGCCATGACGCGCCTTCAGCTCGGCTATGACGTGGTCTCCGCGATCAACCCGCGTCTCGTCTATGCCGGCGTGTTCGGCTTCGGTCAGGACGGGCCCTATGCCGCTAAGCCCGCCTATGACGATTTGATCCAGGGCGCAACCGCGCTGCCCGCACTGATGGCGCAGACCGGCGACGGCGTGCCGCGCTACGTGCCGAACGCGTTGGTCGATCGCATCGTCGGCCTCACCGCCGTCGGCGCGATCTGCGCCAGCCTCGTGCATCGCGACCGCACCGGGCGCGGCCAGCGCGTCGACATCCCGATGTTCGAGACCATGGCCGGCTTCGTCATGGGCGATCACATGGGCGGGCTGACCTTCGAGCCGCCGCTCGACAAGGGCGGCTATGCGCGTCACCTGTCGCGCGACCGCAGGCCTTACAAAACCGCGGACGGTTACCTCAGCGTGATCGTCTACAACGACAAGCAGTGGCAGAACTTTTTCGAGGCGACCGGCCGCGACGATCTGCGCGCCGACAAGAGGTTCGCGACCTTTGCGGGCCGCGCCGCGAATATCGATTTCGTCTATGCCGAGCTCGCGCGCATCTTCGAGACGCGCACGACCGCCGAATGGATCGAGATTTTGACCAAGGCCGACGTGCCTGTCATGCCGATGCACGATCTGAAAACGATCCTGCATGATCCGCATCTGGAGGCGACGGGCTTCTTCCCGGTGGTCAACCATCCGACCGAAGGTCCAATCCGCAGCATGAAGGTCACCGCGACCTGGTCGGACACCGACGCCGAACCGGCGCGGCTCGCACCGCGCCTCAACGAGCACGGTGCGGAGATCCTGAAGGAGATCGGCTATTCCGCGGATGAGATTGCGGCTCTGATACGCGACGGCGTGACCCGCTCGCCGCCGGAGTAGGGGAGAGCACCATGAGCTTCGTCACCGGCGTCGGGCTCACGCCTTTCGGCAAGCATGAAGGCTCATCCTCGCTCGACCTGATGAGCCGGGCGGCGCAGCTTGCGCTCGACGATGCCGGGCTGACGCGCGCGGAGATTGACGGCGTCCTCTGCGGCTATTCGACGGTGTCGCCGCACATCATGCTGGCGACCGTCTTCGCCGAGCATTTCGGCATACGCCCGAGTTACGCCCACGCCGTGCAGGTCGGCGGCGCGACGGGCCTCGCGATGACCATGCTTGCGCATCATCTGGTCGAGGCCGGGGTGGTACGGCATGTGCTCGTTGTCGCCGGCGAGAATCGCCTCACCGGGCAAAGCCGCGATGCCTCGATCCAGGCCTTGGCACAGGTCGGACATCCCGATTACGAGGTGCCGCTCGGCCCGACCATCCCCGCTTATTACGGCCTCGTCGCGTCCCGTTACATGCACGAGTACGGCGTGACGGAGGAGGATCTCGCGGAGTTCGCCGTGCTGATGCGCGCGCACGCCTACGCCCATCCCGGTGCGCAATTCCACGAGCCGATCACGGTTGCGGACGTGATGGCGTCCAAGCCGGTGGCATTGCCGCTAAAGCTGCTCGACTGCTGCCCGGTCTCCGACGGCGGTGTCGCCTTCGTGATCAGCAGCGAGCGGACCGGCGAGGCCGGCGTGCAGATCCGCGGCTGCGCGCAGGCGCATACCCATCAGCATGTGACCGCAGCGCCGGCGCTAAGCGAGCTTGGCGCCGAGATTTCGATCGCGCGCGCGAAACAGGCTTCGGGCCTTGCGATATCAGATGTGCGCTATGCCGCAGTCTATGACAGCTTCACCATCACGCTTGCGATGCTGCTCGAAGACCTCGGCCTTGCCGGACGTGGCGAGGCCGCCGCGCGCGTGCGGGCTGGATATTTTGGCCGTGACGGCCGCATGCCGCTCAACACTCATGGCGGCCTCCTCAGCTATGGCCATTGCGGCGTTGGCGGCGCGATGGCGCATCTGGTGGAGGCGCATCTCCAGATGACCGGGCGCGCAGGCAATCGTCAGGTCCGCGACGCCTCGATCGCGCTGCTGCATGGCGATGGTGGCGTGTTGTCCTCCCATGTCAGCATGTTCCTGGAGCAGGTGCGATGAGCGCGCGAATCGCGGACTGGACCAAAGGGGATGCGGCGATCGTCTTTCAATGCTGCGAGGCATGCGGCGGCGTGCAGTACTTCCATCGCACCTTCTGCGCGGCCTGTGGCGCGCCAGATCCGCGGGAACGTCGCGCGAGCGGCAAGGGCACGGTCTATGCAACGACACTCGTCTGCCGCGCCGCAACGCCCGAGATGCGTGCGTATGTGCCCTACAACATCCTGCTCGTCGACTGCGCCGAGGGCTTTCGCATGATGGCGCACGGTGAGAAGGGCCTCGCGATCGGCGACGAGGTCGCCGCGCAGTTCACCTCGTTTGCCGGAAGATTCGTTCCGTTTTTCACCAAGGTCTAAGTACTGGTTTTCGTCATTCGGGGGCGGTCGAACGGACCGAACCTGGAACGGAATTCTGGGTCTGGTTACCGGGCCGCGCGCTTTGCGCGGTCCCGTACGCACCACCCCGGAATGACGAAATCTCTTTTCAGCGCCCGTAGAACAATATGCTGGCGATGACGAGCATCGCCGTCACCGCCAGCATATGCGCGAACGCTTCCGAGGCCGCCCTCCTGGTGGCTTCCTTCATGCCGTTTACTCCCTAGACTTGGGCGTGACTCATCGTTGCGCGCGCTGCGCAAACGACGGTCATGTTTTTTTACTCGGAACACCCCACTTCGAGTATTCGCTGCGATTTGTCCCCACGCGGCGAATATCGACGGTTGCAAAGGTCGTTCAGCAATAAGGCGGCAATTTGACTCGATAATGTTGCTCTTGCGTCGGCGCAAGAATAGTCTTGAGAAACTGCCCGTAAGAGCCGCTACAAGAGCAATACCCAAGGTGACTGATGGCCCGTATCGACTACGCCGATCCTTCCAAGGCGTCCGAGCGTACCCGCGATATCCTCGCCAAGAATCGCAACGCCAATATCTTCCGCATGATGTCGCATTCGCCCGATTATTTCGTGCAGTATTGCCGGTTGGGCGGCGCGATCCGGAGCCGGGGCGAGCTTGACCCGATCGTGCGGGAACTTGCGATCACGCGGACCGGGATTCTCTGCGAGGCGCCTTATGAAGTCATCGCGCACAAGCGCATCGGCAAGAATGTCGGCGTCACTGACGAGCAGAACGAGGCGCTGTCCGACTGGCAGGCGGCGACGTGTTTTACCGAGACGCAGCGCGCGGCGCTCGCGTTCACGGATGAAATCGTCAAGCTCAACAAGCCGACGAATGCGACGTTCAAGGCGATCGCCGCAAAGCTCACGCCGGGTGCGCTGGTCGAATTGCAGCTTTCGGTCGGCTTCTACATCATGACATCGAAGTTTCTTGAGACGTTCGAGATCGATCTCCAGCCGGTGACGGAGGTCGTGGGCTGATCCAAAAAAACGGCGAGGAATGCCGATGACGATCGATGAATATGCAGCCTGGGCCGCGACGATTGCGAAAGTCGATGAGCACCCGACTAATGAACGTTTATCCTATCTCGGGCTTGGCCTCGCCGGCGAAGCCGGAGAGGTCGCCGAGCATATCAAGAAGCTGTTGCGCGATAGCTGGCTCGACGAGGCGGGACTCGTCGATGAACTCGGCGATGTCATCTATTACTGGGCCTGCTTGTGTGCGGCGACCGGCCAGAAGCCATCCGAATTGCTCAAGGCAAGCGCAGCCAAGATCAACAGGCGCCTGCGTGAGGCGGCGAGCCGCTGACGGCGCTACGTCGACGTCAGGATGTCCACCTTGGCGTTAGCGACGATCAGCCGATCGGCGAGGAGTTGCGCGAGGTTGCGCATGATGCGTTCGCTGGCATGCGGATGCTGCTGACGAAAACGCTCGAAATCCTTCAGCGGCACCTCGAAGGCGGTCGCCGCCATATCGGCCAAGACGTCCGCGGAGCGGGTCGATTCCAGCAACGCCATTTCGCCGAAAGCCATGCCGGCCGTCAGCGTTGCCAGGCGGACGCCGTCGGGCAGCGTGACGTGCACGGCGCCGCTGCGCAGGAAGAACAGGGAATCGGCGGGATCGCCGGCCGCGACGATCCTTGCGCCGGTCTGATAGGTGCGGATCGTGCAGAGCGAGCCGAGGTCGGTCAGCTCTTCCTCGCTCAGGCCCGCAAGCAGCGGCTGCTCGACGAGCTCCGTGGTCTCGTGAAAATCGATCGCGCCGCCATAGCGATAGACGATCTGGTCTTCGGCCCATTCGATCGCGGTGTCGAGCAGGTAGAAGTCGCGAACGTTCTTCAGCGTTGCCGTCCATTCGCGAAGCGTGGTCCATTCCCGCGAGGTGCGCTGGACGCCGGACAGGACCACAGTGACATTCAGCGCGGCGAGATCTTCGAAGGCCTCCGCCACGAGCCGCGCGCCAGCGCGTGTGGTCGAGGTAACGCGATGCAGGTCGAAGATCACGAGCTGTGGCCGCGGCCGCGCAGCGAGCCGCCGCGAGACGTAATCGACGGCGGAGAGCGACAGTGTGCCGACGAGCTCGATGACCCGTACCTCCTCCTCATGGGCAGCGAGGATCTCGCGTTCTCCGAGGCGGCGGACGCGGCGCGACGGGATCTGGCCGATGTGATAGTCGGCGATGACCGCGTTGCGCGCGTCGTCGCTGCGGTTGAGCATGTGCAGGTCATAGTGAGACGACAGTGTCTCGCAGACCTTGATGCCGCGTACGCTGTTGCCGTGCTTGTCGAGCTTTGGCGAATAGCTGCCGAGGCCGAGTCTGGCGGGGAGCGCGGCGAGGATGCCGCCGCCGACACCGCTCTTGGCGGGGATGCCGATACGGTAAATCCATTCGCCGGCATAATCGTACATGCCCGACGACGTCATCACCGACAGCGTCCGCGAGATCGCGTAAGGAGTCACCACCTGCTCGCCGGTGACCGGATTGACGCCGCGGTTGGCAAGCGTTGCCGCCATCACCGCGATGTCGCGCGCGGTCACGA
This sequence comes from Bradyrhizobium sp. UFLA05-109, assembly GCF_054185165.1. Taxonomy (NCBI): domain Bacteria; kingdom Pseudomonadati; phylum Pseudomonadota; class Alphaproteobacteria; order Hyphomicrobiales; family Nitrobacteraceae; genus Bradyrhizobium; species Bradyrhizobium sp. UFLA05-109. The sequence continues at coordinate 190,548 of NZ_JBBIAR010000002.1, forward strand.
GCACCGCGCATTGACGGAAATAGACGTCGAGCACTTCAGCGACATTGTTCGCGATCACCGCATTGGTTTTCAAGAGATAGGCGATGGCGCGGTTACGGTCGCCGGTCTGGCTTTCGGACCTGTAGACGGCCTCGTCCACGTCCAGCTCGCGCCCGGCGAAGCGACCGAGTGCCTTGCGAATCTCCTCGAACGCCGCCTCGCCCTTGCCCTCATGGATCAGTCCCGTGCAGGCGATCGCGCCGGCATTGACCATCGGGTTGAACGGGTGGTTCTCAGCATTGAGCCGGATCGAGTTGAAGGGATCGCCGGAGGGCTCGACGCCAATCGCGCTCTCGACCCGCGCAGCGCCCAGCATATCGAGCGCCAGCGCGAACACGAATGGCTTCGACAGAGACTGGATCGTGAAGGGCACCCGGCTGTCGCCCGCTTCGTAGACATGGCCATCCAGCGTCGCAAGACTGATGCCGAAATGGGCAGGATCGGCCTTGCTGAGCTCGGGGATGTAGTCGGCGACCGCGCCGGAGGCCTCAGTGGCGAATTCGGCGTAGCAAGTGTCGAGGAACCGCAGCAAAGGCGGCTTCGATTGTGTCCAGGAGCTGGCAGGTGATGATAGCGGTGTCATGCCCTCCTTGTGCAACGCCATCAGGGCACACGCAACCGGTCTGGAAGAGCGCGAGCCGCCGAAAATTCGGTCACTAGCGACTCGACGAAAGATTTCATCCATCAGTTCGAGCAGATTGCCACGATTGCGATGCTGATTGCGGCTTCAGCTCGCAATGATCGCGATCGCCTGGCCTTCGGCGACGACGTCGTCCAGCTTGACGAGGAGCGATGTGATCGTGCCTGCCGAAGGTGAGGGCACCGGGATCTCCATCTTCATGGCTTCGACGAATGCAACGTCGTCGCCATCCGTAATACTTTTCCCAACTTCAACGGGAATCGCGCAGATGCGCCCTGCGACTTCCGCGACGATCTTAATTTCTGGCATGCCAATCGCCTTTTTGTTGTCGTCGCAAGATGCCTGAGGTAGCGTGCCCTTCAAGCGGAATTTAATTCCGCAGAGCGAAACACAACTGGTAGGGAACATGGGACGACGATCGGAGCGATTGAGTAGGCAAGGCGTGCTCGCGGGCGAGGCCGGCGAAAGTGACGTCATCCAGGTGGTGTCGCGCGCATTCGATGTGTTGCGATGCTTCGAGGGCCACGAGGCGCGGCTCGGAAATCTCGAAATCTCAAACCGCTGCGGCCTGCCGCGCTCGACGGTGTCGCGGCTCACGCATACGCTGACGCGCATGGGGCAGCTGGTTTATCTGCCGCGCGATCAGAAATACCGGATCGGGCCGAGCGCGGTCGCAATGGGCGCCTCGATGATGAAGGGCGCGCAGCTGCGCAACCTCATCCGCCTGCGGCTCGAGGATGTCGCCGAGCAATTGCCGGGGACGGTGGGCTTCGTCATCCCCGATCGGTTCCATCTCGTCTATCTCGAGTTCGCCCGCTCGGCGAGCGCGCTCGGCCTGCACGAAGGAACCGGCAGCCGGATCGCGATGGCCTCGACCGCTGCGGGGGCCGCTTATACGGCGGCGCTGCAGCCGGAGATCGGCGATTCCCTGGTTGCGGAGATGGAGCGCGAGGCGCCGGAGGCGGCCCGGCTGCTGAAGCCGCGCATCGAGGCCAATCGGCAGTTCCTGCGCGAGCATGGCTATGTCGTGGCCTGCGGCCTGTGGAGCCCGCACATCAACGGCGTCGCGGTGCCGATGTGGTCGCCGCAATATCAGACAGTCGTGGTGGTCACGATCGGTTTGTTGGCAGCGATGTATGACGAGGAGCGGCTGCACAGCGAGGTCGCGCCGCTGATGGTCAAGCTCGGCAAGGCGGTTGGCGACCTGCTCGAAGGCGCCGAAGGCGACTTCCTCAACAACCGTCTCGAGCGCAAGCCGATCGCGATGGCCGTGCGAAACAACAAGCCGATCGCGCCGGAGGGACTGAATGAACTGGAAGCCGGAACTCGACGAGCTCGCCCGGCGCGAAGCCTTCGCGCGGGAGATGGGCGGCGTTGACAAGGTCAAGCGACAGCATGACCAGGGCCGGCTGACTGTTCGGGAGCGCATCGACGGGCTGATCGACAAAGGCAGCTTTCACGAGATCGGTGCCGTCTCCGGCATCGGTGAATACGATGCGCATGGCGAGCTCAAGCATGTGACGCCGGCCAACTGCGTGTTCGGCCGCGCCAGGGTCGACGGACGCACGGTGGTGGTGGTCGGCGACGATTTCACCGTGCGCGGCGGCTCGGCGGATGCCTCGATCTCCGCCAAGCCACTGATGGCGGAGGAGATGGCGCACGACTTCCGTCTGCCCATCATCCGCATCATCGAAGGCTCCGGCGGCGGCGGCTCGGTCAAGACGATCGAGACCAAGGGCGCGGCGAACCTGCCGGGCGGCATCGGCGGCACGCGCTGGTACCGCTTCACGACGGAGAACCTCGCGCGCGTGCCCGTCGTGGCGCTGGGGCTCGGTTCGGTCGCAGGCCTCGGCGCCGCGCGTCTTGCCGCCAGCCACTATTCCATCATGACCAAGGCGTCCGCGATGTTCGTCGCAGGACCGCCGGTGGTGAAGCGCCTCGGGCAGGATCTGTCCAAGCAGGATCTCGGCGGCGCCGAGATCCAGACCCGCGCCGGCGCGGTCGATCATGCCGTCGAGACCGAGGCCGAGGCGTTCGCCTGCGCGCGGCGCTTCCTGTCGTATCTGCCAGCGTCGGTCTACGAATTGCCGCCGACGCTGCCTTGCCATGACGATCCGGAACGCATTGACGAAGCCCTGACGAAGGCCGTGCCGCGGAGCCGCCGGCAGGTCTACAAGATGCGCCCCATCATCGAGTCCGTCGTCGACAAGGGCTCGTTCTTCGAGGTCGCCGGCAATTTCGGCAAGCCGGTCATCGTTGGCCTCGCGCGGCTCGAGGGCAGGGCGGTGATGCTGCTCGCCAGCGATCCCTTTCACTATGGCGGCTCATGGACCGCCGATGCCTGCCAGAAGGTGGTGCGCTGGGTTGACTTCGCGGAGACCTTTCATCTGCCGATCGTCTACCTCATGGATTGCCCGGGCTTCATGATCGGGCTGGACGCCGAGAAGGCGGCCACCATCCGCCACGGCGTGCGCGCCATGGCCGCGGTCAACCAGACCACGGTGCCCTGGTGCACGGTGATCCTGCGCAACGCGTTTGGCGTAGCCGGCGTCGTGCATCAGCCGGCCGATCGCTTCTCGATCCGCTACGCCTGGCCGTCGGCCTATTGGGGCTCGCTGCCGCTCGAAGGCGGCATCGAGGCGGCCTATCGCGCCGATATCGACGCGGCCGAGGATAAGACGGCGAAGCTGAAGGAGATCGAGGAGCGCCTCAACAAGCTGCGCTCGCCGTTCCGCTCGGCAGAAAAGTTCTGGGTCGAGGAGATCATCGACCCTCGCAAGACGCGGTCCCTGCTGTGCGAGTTCGCGAGGCTGGCGGAGCCACTCAGGACGCCGGGCCCGCCTGCGAATATGACGATCAGGCCGTGACGCAAAAGGCTGTTGCGCCACGGAAAACTTCGTTCTGACGGCGATTGAACTTTACTCGCCCCGCGCTTTCGCGAAAGCGCGACGGCCCCGCCAGAACATGAAGGCGGCCATCGCGCCAATACCGATTAGGCTTGGCAAGCTGCCCCCGATGCCGGAGGCAATCGCGGCAAAGCCCCAGATGATCGCAAAGAAGAAACAGAACAGGCCAATGACGGCCTGTCCGCTGCGGCGCGCGACGCCGACGCCCGTGGTCGCGACTGTTGAAGTCATGCGGATCGTTCTGACGGCTGCGCCCTCGTCGATCCGATCCCATGATGCTGGCGGTTTGCGGATCATCAGGCGGCCTGACCGGCTTTCAGCGCGGCCAGCCGTTCGGCCACTGTCGCGCTCTTCTGCATGCCATCAATCTCGGCGACGCGGTTGATCGTGCTTGCGTCGGTGCGAGTGAAACCTACGCCGCCGGCCCCGACCATGGCGCGATCAAAGGCCTGTTCGGCCGCATCGAGCTTCTTCTCTGCGGAGCGGTTAGGCTGAGCCGGGCCATCGCCGCCAAGCGCAGCCTGCCGCCGCGAAATCAGGAAGGCCTGCAGAGTGTCCTCCATCTGACGCTTGCGGGCGTGCAGCGCGGCGAGACTGTCTTCCAGACGCTTCTCCAGCTCACGCGCCTGTTCCTGCACGGCGTCCAGCTTCTTGGCCTGTGCTTCGAAATCGATCTGGCGGGACAACGCGGCTTCGGCGAGATCATCCCGCTGCTGGTTCACGGCGAACTGGGCCTTGGCGGTGAGCTCCTCGACACGCTCGCCGAGCATCTTCTGCTGACGGGCGGCCTGCAGCCGGCGCGCCATCGTGGATTCGAGCTCCGCTTTCACCTGATCGATCGCACGATCCGCCTCGCGGATCGCCTCGCGCATCACGGCATCGCTGCCGGCCTGCTCCATACGGTCGACAGTGTCCTCGACGGTCGCCGACAGCAGACGGGACACACGCGCGAAAATCGATTCAGCCATGACAAAACCCCTGTGTGAAAATCCGCGTCGAGTAGACACCCGATTCATTTAAGGTGGCCTTATGCTTTTCAGCAACTTTTAGCTGTTTCTTGCAACGTTTCCGCAACCGCCTGACGCTACCTTGGGATGCACCCCAAGGGAGAGCGGGTCATGCTATTGACGGTCATATTTATTTGCCTGGCGACATTATTGATGACGATTGCGATACCGGCCTACGTCGCCTATGCGACGCATAATCGTCTGGTCGCGCTCGATCAGCGCTGCGAAACTGCGTTCGGCGACATCGACGTTCATCTCAAGCATCGCCACAATCTGATCCCGCCATTGGTCGAGACGGTGCGCGGTTTCGTCAAACATGAAAGCGACATTCTGCTCGGCGTCACCAAGGCCCGCGCCGAGGCGCTCTCTGCAGCCGGCCCGGACGTGCGGCTCAGCGCCGAGAACAATCTGACGCAAACCATCAACGCCCTGATCGGCATGGCCGAGCATTTTCCCGAGCTCAAGGCGTCCACGCACTTCGCCGAGCTGCGGCGCGAGCTCGTCGACGCCGAAAATCGCATCACCGCCTCGCGCCGATTCTACAACCTCGCCGTCGAAGAATACGCCACCACGCTGCGCCAGTTTCCCGGCAGCTATATCGGCCGTCTGTTCAAGATGGACGCGCGCACGCCCTACGATCTCGGTATCGAACGCGTTCTGATCGACGAACCTCTCGCGGTCAATTTCTGATCGAAGACAGATTCGGAAAGACATGGGATATCGCCATGGCGGTTAACGGGCTCTATGGCCACGTCCGCAGCAATGATACGCGCTCGCTGGCGCTGTTCGCCGGCTTTGTGCTGGCGTTTCACCTGCTTGCCATGCTGGCGCTGCTTGTGCCGTTGGCCATGCACGATCCGGAGCATGCGCCGCTCTATGGATGGACCGGCTATTTCATCCGCTGGGTGCCGGTCGTCACGATCGTCGGCGCCTTGCTGTTTGCGGCGCAGATGGCATGGCACGTCCGCACCATCAGGCGGAAAACGGAATTTCGCTTCGTGGACGATCAGGACGAGCCGCGGCTCTGCCGTATCGTCGAACCGCTGACGATCGCGGCCGGCCTGCCGACCCCCTATGTCGCCGTCATCGACAGTCCGGCGCTGAACGCGTTTGCCTGCGGAATCCGGCAGAAGGATGCCGTGCTGGTCTTCACCAAGGGCCTGATCGACGCACTTGACGACGATGAGCTCGCGGCGGTCGCTGCGCATGAAATCATGCACGTGGTCAACGGAGACATCCGGCTGATCGCGGCCACGAATGTCTGCCTCGATACGCTGAGCCTGCTGCAGCCTCGCAGCAATGGGAAGCAGGCCAACCGGATCTCGCAGGCTTTGGCACTGCCGGTCTTGGCTCTGGTATTTCCGATGATGGTCGTGCTCTTTCTCATCGTCTCGTTCCTGCACCGTCTGGCGCATGACGGAAGTCACCTCGTGCGGCTGCTGATCGCGTCGGCACGCGAATTCATCGCCGATGCGGAAGCCGTCCGGCTGACCCAGAATCCTGCCGCGCTCGTCTCGGCGCTGCAACGCATCGAGGGGCGCAGTGCAATTCCGGGGCTCGCGGCCGGCCAGGACGCCATGATGATCGACGGCGCGCACAAGGGAGCTTTCGCCACCCATCCCACGATCGCCGAGCGGGTCGCCGCGATCGTCTCCGTCACCGGTTCGATGGCCCTGATCGCGCCTGCGCGGCGCGACACGAGGCCGCAGACAGTCGGCGCCGCGGCCAGCTTCGGTCGCCGACCGTCGTCTGCTTTCGATGTCACACGTCTGCGCAGTTCACTGCACGAGGCCAGTCTCGAGACCTCAGAGGCTTCGTTCGATGCCGAGTTCAACCGGTTCGGGCTGACGCGCGAGACGACGGTGGGAGCAGTCATCGCGATCGGGCTGTTTCTGTGGGCCCACAGCGCCGACCTCACCAGGCCCTCCGCGCTCGTGCAGGCTCTCGACCCCGGGTCGCTGCGAACCGTTTTCGCGGCGGCAGGAGAGGGGGCGCGTTGCCAGAGACAGGGAATCGGCGGGGCCTTGTTCGGGAGTGCGCCGCCAAGTGGATGCGACCAGGAACCGATCGAGGACATGCTCGCGGCCCGCAGTCACGAGGCCGGCATCTTCGGAGCGCTGATGAAGAAACTGCGGCCGGATATCCCCTTTGGCCCCCAAGAGAGCGGGGTCAAGAGACGGCCGAACGGAACGTTCAGCAATGTCGCGACGGCGGATGAGCAGATTGCCGAGGTCCGGCGGGGCCGCTGCTTTCAGACCGACCGCTATGCGGTTGGCGACCGCGGCCTGCATTACGTCACGGAGGTGCCAAAGGCCGGCGAAACGATCTCGCTGCCGCGCTATCTGGATGTGAGTGCCACCGCCGCCCGGCTCGCGAGCGAAGCCGGCCCCGCCGGCCGCGACGCCATGCTCCTGCAATATTTCAAGACTCGCAAAAGCCTCGGCGAGGTCATCCATCGCTTCTTCGGCGAGCCCGGTCTGATGGTTGCAACAACGGCCTATGCCAACTCGGACCACCAAGCCGCCATCGCCGTCTTGCGCCAGCGCCTGGCCGATCCCGGCTTCGGATCCGCGCTAACGCCTTTGGAGCGGGCGGAAATCGAGCTGCTCGCCAGCGACCCGCTGGATTTCGTGTCCTGCACCGCCCGTCGCGGACGCCCAGGCAAGGACGCTTGATGTGGAGCGGGGCTCTAGGGCAAGAGCGTCATGCGCAATGCCCTGTGATGCCATAATACCCCCGATTTGCCCGACGTCACATAATTTCGTAAAATGCGAAGATCGTCCCCGCCGGCCGTCGGCTACTGTGCATGGGGTTGTTTTCACACTTTTGGTCGGAGCTTCCCCAAAGGGGGCGCGCTCCTGCACGCGCGAAGGCGGTTTCAGGCCTTACGCGCTCTCCGTCTCGCGGTGCACGTCGTGGACGACCAGGCCCATGCCTTCCTCGGGCATCTTGATCCAGTCGCGGCGCTTCAGCGTGCGCTTGGTGTCCTCGTAGCCGCTCGTCCAGTGCTCGCGCATGGAGGTGCCGGAGAATTCGTGGTCCTTGGCGTCGCCCTCATAGGCCTTCTGCTGATAGATCAAATGCAGGATCGCGATCTCCGGCATGTTGCGCAGGCTCGCCTTGAGCTGGCGTTCCTCTTCGGACAATTGCTCGTCGGGAAGCTTCGCCAGCGCCTTGTAGAGCAGGACCTTCAGATTGTGCGTCCGGCGGTAGACGTCGGTGTTGTGGCGCGTGCGCGAGGAATACATGATGTCCTTGTGGCGGGCCATGACGTCCTGGATCGAGCGCGGCAGCACGCCGCGCGCGCTGAACAGGTCGACCTGGAACACCAGCGAGTTGAGATCGTCCTCCTGGTCGAGCAGGTGCTGGAGCGGCGTGTTCGAGACGATGCCGCCATCCCAGAAATGATCTGTGCCGATCCTGACCATCGGCAGCGCCGGCGGCAGCGCGCCGGAGGCCATGACGTGCTCGGGGTGGATCTCATCATGGGCATTGTCGAAATAGATGAAGTTGCCCGACAGCACGTTCACCGCACCGACCGCGAAGCGGATCTTTTTTTCGTTGATCAGGTCGAAGTCGACGAGCTCGCGCAAGCTGTCGCGCAAGGGAGTCGTGTCGTAATAGCTGGTTGCAGTCCTGGCGCCGACCGGGCTGAACCAGGGATTGACCTGGTGCGGGGTGAAGAAGCCCGGCTGGCCCATCGCCGACGTCATCCACGCGCTGGTGAGATTGCGCCACTGGCGGAAGACGTCGCCATCAGGCGTGTAGTGCCAGATCTTGCGGTTGGTGATGCGCTCCCAGAAAATGCGAAGCTGATCGAGCCGCTTCTCCGGCTTGTTGCCCGCGATGATGGCTGAGTTGATCGCACCGATCGAGACGCCGCAGACCCAGTCGGGCTCGATGCCGGCCTCATGCAGCGCCTGATAGACGCCGGCCTGGTAGGCGCCAAGCGCGCCGCCGCCTTGCAGCACCAGCGCGACGCGATCGCAGCGCTCGGGCCGCCAGCCCCGCGAGGGAGGCTGATTTGTCTGATATGTCGGTTGCGACGTGCGGGCGTCCATGGCGCTGTCTCCCTGCCTCGCCCGGACGATTGCGCCCCGCAATGACGGCGTGATGACAATTGCGGCGCCGATGCATCGCGGACATGCAGGCCCATCGCGCCGGGAATGACGGAGGGGTCACGCGCCTGACGGAAATCCATCACATCGCAGTCAATGACGGCGGCTAGCAATTCACGTTAGGCTTGCAGCTGCCAGGCGGACATCACACCAGCGTCACACAGGAGATCAAAGATGCGCAGGGAAGACGTTCTGAGACTCCCGTCCATGCCGGCCGCCGGACCGAGCTATCCCGCTGGTCCCTATCGCTTCATCAACCGCGAATTCCTCGTCATCACCTACGAGACCGATCCGGACCTGATCCGCGCCGGCCTGCCTGAGCCGTTGGAGCCGATCGACCAAGCGATCGTGCATTACGAATGGATCAGGATGCCGGACTCCTCCGGCTTCGGCAGCTACACCGAGTCCGGTCTGGTGATCCCCGCGCGCCTGCACGGCGAAGAGGTGAACTTCGTCTCACAGATGTATCTCGACGATGATCCGCCGATCGCGGCGGGGCGCGAAATCTGGGGCTTTCCCAAGAAGTACGCTCACCCCAAGCTCGAGATCGTCAAGGATACCCTGACCGGCACGCTGGAATATGCCGGTCAGCTCGTCGCCATGGGTACGATGGGCTACAAGCACGAGAGCATGGCCGGCAACGGTGATCTCACCCGCGCCACGCTGTCGAAGACACAAATCAATCTGAAGATGATCCCAGGCGTCGACGGCCAGCTCGAGGTCTGCCAGCTCGTCGCGATCAACCTCACCGACATCGTTCCGAAGGGCTCCTGGATGGGGCCCGGTCGCCTGCACCTCGTGCCCCACGTCAATGCGCCGGTTGCGGATTTCCCGGTCCGCCGCGTGGTCGGCGCGCATCACTATATCGCCGACCTGACCCTGCCGTTCGGCCGCGTCGTGCACGACTACATCAAGGAAGCCCAGGCGGCGGCCGCGACGGGGTTGGCCGCGGAGTAGGGCGGCGGATCTCGTCGGCTCGTATCATCAAACTGTAACACTGGTGTAATCCAATTAAGTACCCGCGAAGGTCGGGAGGAGGCAAACAGCCCCCCGGACCTGGGCTGCATTGACGTGGGGGTGAGCATGGTTGAGCAAGTAACGCTTGCCAGCGTAACGGATGATTCTGCGCTGGCTATTCCCGGCCTGGTCTGGGCGTTCCGCCTGCACAGTGACGGCAGCGCTGAGGCGCTGCCGATCGACCAGCCGATCGAGTTCAGCCATGATGGCCGGCTCTGGCTGCATTTCAATCTGACCGATGCGCGGGCGCGGCCGTGGATCGCGGCCTCCGGCCTGCCGCCGCTCGCGCGCGAGCTGCTCCTGTCCAAGGACACGTTTCAGCAGCTCCACGTCATCGATGACTGCGTCTACGGCGTGTTTTCCGACCTCGTGCGCGACATCGAGAGCCCGACCGAAGAAACCGCGTTCCTGCGCTTTGCGATGACCGGACAGCTTCTGATCAGCGGTCGCCATCAGGCGCTGTGCTCGGCCGATGCGACACGTCGGATGCTCGAGGGCGGCTACCGCGTCGCGAATGTCGCAGCTCTCTTGGAGAAGATCGTCGACGAGGTCGCCGACACCATGGACCGCATGGCCGACAGGATTGGTCAGGACATCGACGGCATCGAAGAAAAGATCGCGGCCGATGATGCCAAGCCGGAGATGCGCAGCATTCTGAGCCGGCAGCGTCGCACTTGCGTCCGGCTGCATCGCCAGTTGACGGGACTTCGAATCCTGTTTCATCGACTTGACCAGAAGCATGGCGACGATCTGCCCCCGGAGTTGCGAATTCAGGCTGGCAAACTCGCGCAACGCCTGGACGGCCTTGACCACGACATTGTTGAGCTCCGTGAACGGACCCGCCTGCTGGAGGAAGAGCTGCACTTCAAGAATGAAGAAGAGAGCAACCGGCATCTTCATACGCTGTCGATCGTGACCACGCTGCTGCTGCCGCCGACACTGATCACCGGAATCTTCGGCATGAACACCAAGGGCCTGCCGCTGACGGACGTCGAGGAGGGCTTCATCTATGCGGCCTGCCTGATGGTCGCCTCTGCGGGCCTCGCCTATTACTTCATGCGGCGCATGGGCATTCTCAAATAGCACGCGATCCGGGTTCAACCATGTGTGCAGAGTAATGTCTCCGTTGCGAAGTGTGCTCGCAATCGTGACGGCGTGCCTTGCAGGCGCGTGGGCAAGCACGAACGCATTCGCCGGTGCCAAGGATGAGAGCGTGGCAGATTGGTTGACGCCAAAATGGTTCAACGACTGGCACGATGGGCTCGCCAACAAGGGCCTGAATTTCGGCCTCACCTATATCGGCGACAACATCGGCAATGTTTCCGGGGGCGTCGCACGGGGCGCCATCCATTTCGGTCGATTCGATTTCTCCGTTGACGCCGACCTCGACAAGCTCGTTGGCTGGACGGGTGGCCGCTTCTACGCCAACGCCTTCGAGATCTACGGTCGCGGGCTGACGCGCAACTACATCTACAATCTCGCCACCATCAGCGAGATCGAGGCGTTGCCCGACACCAGGCTCTACAACGCCTATTTCGAGCAAAGCCTGTTCGACGGCAGGTTGAACATCAGGGTCGGCCAGCAGGCGGCGGACGTCGAATTCTTCGACAGCGAAACGGATGACCTCTTCATCAACGGCACCTTCGGCTGGCCGGCAATCAAGGCCACCAACCTGCCGGCGGGCGGGCCAGCCCCGCCGATTGCGGTGCCGGGAATTCGCGTCAAGGCCGCGGTTTCGGACAACGTGACCCTCTTCGGTGCCGTTTTCAACGGCAATCCGGCGCGGCCCGGTGACGGCGATCCGCAGACGCGCGACAATCATGGACTGGCGTTTCGCGTCAATGATCCGCCGTGGCTCATCGGGCAGGTTCACTTCGACTATCATCTCGATATCGGTGGGAGCTCGCTCGCCGGCAATTTCACGCCCGGTGGCTGGTATCACCTTGGCGATTTCAACAGCCAGCGCTTTACAGCCGAGGGCCTTTCTATCGCCGACCCCACCGGGAGCGGCATCCCGGCCAAGCTGCGCGGCAACTATGGAATCTACGCGGTGGTGGAGCAGACCCTCTGGCGGCCGCCGGGGGTGACCGAGAAAACCGTCTCCGCGTCGATACCGGGCGTGACGGCGTTCGGCCGGATCGCCTACAGCCCGCCTGACCGCAACCTGATCGACCTCTATCTCGACGGCGGCGTCGGCTTCGTCGGCTTTACCCCCGGCCGCCCCCTCGACCGGTTCGGGGTCGGGATGGCCTATATGCGGATATCGGGCTCTGCCCGAAGCCTCGATGTCGACACGCAGTTCTTCAGCGGAATCCAGAGCCCCGTGCGCAGCAATGAGACCCTGCTTGAAGTGATCTACGAGGCGCACATCAAGCCGGGCTGGCTGCTGGCCCCTTATTTCCAATACGTGTGGCGGCCGTCCGGCGGCATCCCGAATCCAAATGACCCGACCGGCGTCTCGCGCATCGGCGACGCCGCAGTGTTCGGTCTGACCACCACGCTGAAGTACTAGATCCGCACCACCATCATTTGCTGGCTGCCAGTGCCATCGCAGGCTTCGGCTGTCGCGCGAGCGCCAGCACGATCAGTGATGCGAAGATGCAGAGCGCGCCGGCGATGAAGAAGGCGGGCAGATAACTCGCGAGCAGCGTCCGCGACAGGCCGGCGCCAAAGGCGGCGGAGCCGGCGCCGAGCTGGTGGCCGGCAAAAATCCAGCCGAACACCAGATTGGCGCGCTCGGGGCCGAATTTCTGCGCCGTCAGGCGTACCGTCGGTGGCACGGTGGCGATCCAGTCGAGACCGTAGAACATTGCAAACAGCGACAGGCCGTAGAAGGAGAAGTCGCTGAACGGCAGGAACAGCAGCGAGAGCCCGCGCAGGCCATAATACCAGAACAGCAGCCAGCGATTGTCGTAGCGGTCGGATAGCCAGCCGGACATGATGGTGCCGAAGAAGTCGAAGATGCCCATCGCCGCGAGCAGGCTCGCGGCCTGCACCTGCGGGATGCCGAAATCGAGGCACATCGGGATCAGATGGACCTGGACGAGGCCGTTGGTCGAGGCGCCGCAGACGAAGAAGGTCGCAAACAGGATCCAGAACGCACTGGACGTCGAAACATCGCGCAGCGTGCCGAGCGCAACAGCCGTGATCGGCGCGTGGCTGACCGGCGGGACGGGCAGGGGCTCGCTGCCCTCGTCGCCGAACGGACGCAGGCCCACGTCGCTCGGGCGGTCGCGCATCGCGAGCGCCACGGCGGTTGCTGAGACGCCGAGCATCACGCAGACGAAGCTGAGGGCAAGGCGCCAGCCGAAGCGTTCGGTGAGACTGGCAAGCAGCGGCAAGAATACGAGCTGCCCGGTGGCGACGCTCGCGGTCATGATGCCGACCACGAGGCCGCGCCGCGCGGCGAACCAGCGCGTGGCGATGGTGGCCCCTAACACCAGCGCGGTCATGCCGGTGCCGATGCCGATCACGACGCCCCACAGCAGCATGAGCTGCCAGACCTTCGTCATCGCGAGCGAAGCCACCAGCGCCGAGACGACGATGAGCTGCGCAGTAAGCGTCACGTTGCGCAGGCCGTAGCGGTTGAGGAGAGCGGCCGCGAACGGCGCCATCAGACCGAACAGGATGAAGCGGATCGAGAGCGCCGAGGAAATCTCCGCGGTGCTCCAGCCGAATTCCTTTTGCAGGGGCACGATGAACACGCCGGGGGCGCCGACGGTGCCGGCGCTGATCAGCGCGGCGAGGAAGGTCACGCCGACCATCACCCAGCCGTAGTGGATGTTGCGGCGGCCGAGTGCTGCCGCGAGCCGGTTCGAAATCATTGGGCCCCAACCTTACCTGGAGGATTTAGAGCGACCTGCTCGAGCCTGGCATTCTGACACGACTCGCGCGCGTCTAAAATGACAGACTTCCCTCAATTTCGGACATTCTGCCTAGTGCGCAAAACGTTCCACCGCGATCGCAGTGGCTTCGCCGCCACCGATGCACAGCGCCGCAACGCCGCGCTTCAGATTTTGCGCTTCCAGCGCATGCAACAGCGTCACGATCAGCCGCGCGCCGGTGGCGCCGATGGGATGGCCGAGGGCGCAGGCGCCGCCATTGACGTTGAGCTTCTCTCTGGGAATACCGAGGTCGCGCTGCGCGGCCATCGCGACAACGGCAAAGGCCTCGTTGATCTCGAACAGGTCGACGTCATCGACACCCCAGCCGACCTTGTCCAGCAGCTTGCGGATCGCCGGGATCGGCGCGGTGGTGAACCATTGCGGCTCCTGGCTATGGGTGGCGTGGCCCTTGATCTCGGCCAGGAGCGGCAGGCCGCTGCGATCGGCCAGCGCGCGCCTTGTCAGCACGAGGGCGGCCGCCCCGTCGGCATTGGCAGATGAGGCCGCCGGCGTGATGGTGCCGTTGGCGCGGAACGCCGGCTTCAATCCGGGGATCTTTGCCGGATCGACCTTCAGCGGATGCTCGTCATTGGCAATGATGCGGGGACCGGCCTTCTCGCTGAGCGTGATCGGTGCGATCTCGGCCTTGAACGCGCCGCTCTCCACCGCCTTGCGCGCGCGGCTGAGCGTCTCCATCGCAAAGGCGTCCTGATCCTTGCGCGTGAACTGATAGGCTTCTGCGGTGGCCTCGCCAAAGTCGCCCATCGAGCGGCCGGTCTCGTAGGCATCCTCCAGCCCGTCCATCATCATGTGGTCGATGATGCGCTCATGGCCGGCGCGGTAGCCGCCGCGCGCCTTCGCCAAGAGATAGGGCGCGTTGCTCATGCTCTCCATACCGCCTGAGACGACGATCTCCGCGGAACCTGCGCGGATGATGTCGTGCGCCAGCATGGTCGCCTTCATCCCGGATCCGCAGACCTTGTTGACGGTGGTCGCGCCGGTCGCATCGGGCAGGCCCGCCGCGCGCGCTGCCTGGCGGGCCGGCGCCTGGCCTTGGCCGGCGGGCAGCACGCAACCCATGAAGACCTCGTCGACCTTCTCCGGCGCGAGTTTTGCGCGTTCCAGCGCGGCGGAGATCACATGCGAGCCGAGCTTGTGCGCAGCGAGCGGCGACAGTTCCCCCATGAAGCGGCCGAGCGGGGTGCGGGCGGCGGAAACGATGACGACGGGATCGGTGGCCATGGCGGGCTCCCTGGAATAATCTTGTAAGATTATGATCATCATATGATGCGCTGCAAAAAATGCAACTGTGCCAGTCATGACAAATTGTCGTGTGTAGGATGAGATTTTTGGAGGCCGCGTTTGCCGCATACCTGAGCTCGCGCCCCACACCACGCCGTCATCACCCGCGAAGGCGGGTGATCCAGTGTTCCAGAGGCAGTGCAAGGATACGGAGAGGCCGCGGCGTACTGGATGCCCCGCCTGCGCGGGGCATGACACCCTTAATGCCGAGACAGCCTTACCGTTTCCGGTTGACGAACTCCTGCATCAGTCGCGTCGGCTCGTCCGTCAGAAACGACTCGCCGAACACCTTGACGCTGAGGTTGACCGACTCGGTCAGCGGCAATTCCTCCCATTGCCGCAGCAGCGCCTTCTGCGACCGCAGCGCTTCGGGGCCGCAGGCGAGCAGCGCCTTCACGGTGTGCTCGACCGCCTCGTCGAGTCCGCCCTCCGGGGCGACCTTGTCGACGAGGCCCCAGGCGAGCGCCGTCGACGCATCGATATTTTCCGCCGTCATCACCAGCCAGCGCGCGCGGCCCCAGCCGATCAGGCGTGGCAACAGCGCCGCATGAATCACCGAGGGAATGCCGACGCGGACCTCCGGCATGCCGAAATGCGCATCATGGGCAGCGATCCGGAAGTCGCAGGCCGCCGCGACCTCGAGCCCGCCGCCGAGACACCAGCCCGGCATTCGCGCAACGACCGGGGCAGGGAAATTGCGTACGGCTTCGCAGAGATCGCGCAGGCGAGAGATGAACGCCTCGGCAGATGTTTGGTCGAGATTTGCCATCTCCTTGATGTCGGCGCCCCCGATCAGGCTCTTCTCGCTCTGGCCGCGCAGCACCAGGACGCGGATGCTGCGGTCAGCGGCGAGGCGTTGCAGGCCGTCGCGCATGGCTTCGGTGACCGGCGAGCTCAAGATGTTGAGCGAGCCGGCGTTACAGATCGTGACATAGACGACGCCGCGCGCATCGCGCGTCACGCCGCAATGGGGATTGAGCATTTCCATCGTGGGAACTCGAACGTTGATGGACACGGGTGCGGGGCGCACCGGTCAGCGTCACTTCCGGTCCGAAACCCGCGCTTGTCAAGCGGTGGAGGGGTCGATTTGCCAACAGCGAAATCCGCTCTATAGTATGATGTATGTAATACAAAAGAGGCCGTCATGACTGCATCCGATACGTTCGAGCTGTTTTCGCCAGCGCTCCGGCGCGAACGGGTGGTGGGCTGGCAGGCGCCGGCGCCGGTCGCCAAGGCTGCCATGGGACTATCCGGCATCGAGGCCATGGAGGCGATCCGCGACGGCCGGCTGCCCGGTCCGCCGCTTGCAATGTTGATCGGCTTCACCATGGCGGTGGTCGAGCCGGGCCGGATCGTCATGGAACTGGAGCCGCGGGAGGATCTCGAAAACACCATCGGGCTTCTGCACGGGGCGACCGCCGCGGCGCTGCTCGATACCGCCATGGGCTGCGCGATCACGACCAGGCTGGAAGCCGGCCAGGGCTCGGTCACCCTCGATCTGAAACTGACCTTCCTGCGTCCGCTCTCGGTCCGCTCGGGACTGATCTCGGCCGAAGGCAGGGTGATCAAGCTCGGACGCCAGACCAGCTACACCGAAGGCTTCGTCCGCAACGGCAAGGGCGACCTTGCGGTGCACGCAACGGCGACCTTTGCAATGATCGGCAATAACCTGACAGCGAATTAATGCACCACTTTCGCAGGTGGCGTGTTATTAAATGATTTCCGACATCCAATGAGAACGGCATGCGCTATTCCAGGGAACACAAGCAGGAAACCCACGACCGCATTGTGAAGAAGGCGTCCGTGCGGCTGCGCGAGAAGGGTGCCCACGGCATCGGCGTCGCCGACCTCATGAAGGAGGCGGGCCTGACCCATGGCGGGTTCTATGCGCATTTCGATTCCCGCGAGGCGTTGGTGATCGAGGCCTTTGCCTATGCCATGGACCGATCGATGGATCACTGGCGCAAGATGACGGGCGAGGTCGCTCCCGAGAAGCGGCTGACGCTGATCGCGGAGAGCTATCTCTCCGCGCTGCACCGCGACGATCCCGGTCATGGCTGCTCGATCCCCGCGCTCGGCGCCGAGATCGCCCGCGAGAGCCCGAAGACGCGCAAGGCCTTTGCCGGCAAGCTCGACGAGATGATCGAGATGCTGGCCGATCACGTCACCGGCGTGCCGCGCAAAGCCGCACGCAAGCAGGCCATCGCGACGCTTGCGACGATGGCGGGCACCATGCTGCTGGCACGGATTGCCGGCTCGAGCGAGCTCTCCGACGAGGTGCTGAAGGCGGGCAAAGATACTGCACTCGAAAGTGCGCGTCGTGAACCGGCGGCAAAGAAGGCCCGCGAAAGGCAGAACTAGGCGGGATGCCGTAGGGTGGGTTAGCGAAGCGTAACCCACCACTTATCTCTTCGCGGAAAGGAAAGAGGTGGGTTACGCTTCGCTAACCCACCCTACGAATCCTACGAGCTCATCGCCCCGCGAACAACGCCCGCTCGCGCTCAACGATCTCACAGATGTAATCGGCGACCGCGCGGATGCGCGCGAGATCCTTGCTGTCGGCATGCATCAGCATCCAGAAGGTGCGGGTGATCGAGATCTCCGCAGGCAGGACCGGTTTGAGCTGCGGATAATCTGCTGCCATGAAATGCGGCAGCACGGCGATGCCGAAGCCGGCGAGGGTGGCGTTGAGCTGCGCGATCAGATTGGCGCTGCGGAAACGCGCGGAAATCTTCGGTGACACCTGCGGCAGATAGTCGAGCTCCGGCGTGAACAACAGCTCCTCGATATAGCCGACGAACCGATGCTGCGGCAGCACCTCGCGCGAGGTGATCTCTGGGAAGCGGTCGAGATAGGCGGGGGCAGCATAGAGCCCGAGGCGGTAGTCGAGCAGCTTGCGGCCGACGATGCGGCCTTCCTTTGGCATGGTCAGGCTGATGGCGATGTCGGCCTCGCGCTTGGAGAGGCTGAACAGCCGTGCCGTAGCCACAAGTTGCAGATCGAGATCGGGATACCGGTCCGCAAACGGTGCGAGCCGCGGCGCCAGGAACGCGGTGCCGAACCCGTCGGGCGCGCCGATCCGCACCGTGCCGGTCAGTCGCGCGAGCGAGCCGCCGACCTGCTCCTGGTTGGCGACGATGGTCGATTCCATCGCCTCCGCACTGTCGGCGACGCGCTGGCCGGCCTCGGTGAGCAGGTAGCCGGTCTTGCGCCGGTCAAACAGCTTTGCCGAGAGATGCTTCTCGAGCCGGTCGACGCGGCGGATCACCGTCGCATGGTCCACACCGAGCTGTTTTGCCGCAGCCGACACCGAGCCGCCCCGCACGATGGCCAGCACGAAGCGGAAGTCGTCCCAATCGATCGCGCCTTGATCCAGCATTTTCGCACATCTATGGTGCAATATCTCAGACTTGAATCCTATAAAATGCAGGTCGATAGGATTTGTCAAAGCGATCAGGCTGGGCCTCAAGGAGATCATTCCATGCGCGCAATCGGACATTTCATCGGTGGCAAGGAAGTCAAGGGCACCTCGGGCCGCACCGCCGACGTCTTCGAGCCGATGACCGGTGACGTCCAGGCCAAGGTGGCCCTGGCATCGAAAGCGGAAGTCCGTGCAGCCGTCGAGAACGCCCGCGCTGCACAGCCGGAATGGGCCGCGACCAATCCGCAGCGCCGTGCCCGCGTGATGACGAAATTCGTCGAACTGGTGCAGCGCGATTACGACAAGCTCGCCGAACTGCTCGCGCGCGAGCACGGCAAGACCGTGCCCGACGCCAAGGGCGACATCCAGCGCGGTCTTGAAGTCGCCGAGTTCGCCTGCGGCATTCCGCACTTGATGAAGGGTGAATACACCGAAGGCGCCGGACCCGGCATCGACATCTATTCGCTGCGCCAGCCGCTCGGCGTCGTCGCCGGCATCACGCCGTTCAATTTCCCGGCGATGATCCCGATGTGGAAGTTCGCGCCCGCCATCGCCTGCGGCAACGCCTTCATCCTGAAGCCCTCCGAGCGCGATCCGGGCGTGCCGATGAAGTTGGCCGAGCTGATGATCGAGGCGGGCCTGCCGGCCGGCATCCTCAACGTCGTCAACGGCGACAAGGAAGCGGTCGATGCGATCCTCGACGATCCCGACATCAAGGCGATTGGCTTCGTCGGCTCCACGCCGATCGCGCAGTACATCTATGAACGCGCAGCTCAAACCGGCAAGCGCTGCCAGTGCTTCGGCGGTGCCAAGAACCACGCCATCGTCATGCCCGATGCAGACATGGACCAGGCGGTCGACGCGCTGATCGGCGCCGGCTACGGCTCGGCCGGTGAGCGCTGCATGGCGGTATCGGTCGCCGTGCCGGTCGGCAAGGCCACCGCCGACCGTCTGATGGAGAAGCTGATCCCGCGCGTCGAGTCGCTCAAGATCGGCACCTCGATCGATCCCTCCGCCGATTACGGTCCGCTGGTGACGCGCGAGGCGGTCGAGAAGGTCAAGAGCTACATCGACATCGGCATCAAGGAGGGCGCGACGCTCGCGGTCGACGGCCGCGGCTTCAAGATGCAGGGCTACGAGAAGGGCTTCTATCTCGGCGGCTCGCTGTTCGACAACGTCACCAAGGACATGCGGATCTACAAGGAAGAGATTTTTGGCCCCGTGCTCTCGGTCGTGCGCGCGCATGACTATAAGGAAGCGCTGGCGCTGCCGTCGGACCACGACTACGGCAACGGTGTCGCGATATTCACTCGCGACGGCGACGCCGCGCGCGACTTTGCCGCCAAGGTGAACGTCGGCATGGTCGGCATCAACGTGCCGATCCCGGTGCCGATCGCTTACTACACTTTCGGCGGCTGGAAGAAGTCGGGCTTCGGTGATCTCAACCAGCACGGCCCGGACTCGATCCGCTTCTACACCAAGACCAAGACGGTGACCTCGCGCTGGCCGTCCGGCGTCAAGGAGGGCGCGGAGTTCTCGATCCCGCTGATGAAGTAATCCTTCTTGGAGCGAGGGCACGATGCAGTTCGCTCTGAACGAGGATCAGCTCGCGGTTCGCGACATGGCGCTGGCGTTTGCGGCGGAGAAGATCGCGCCGCATGCGCTGCGCTGGGACGAGGAGAAGCATTTCCCCGTCGAGGTGATGCGCGAGGCTGCAACGCTTGGCATGGGCGGAATCTACATCCGCGATGATGTCGGGGGCTCCGGCATGACACGGTTCGACGCGGCGCTGATCTTCGAGGCGCTCGCGACGGGCTGTCCGACCACCTCGGCCTTCATCTCCATCCACAACATGGCGTCCTGGATGATCGATGCCTTTGGCAGCGACGCCCAGCGCCAGAAGTGGCTGCCAAAGCTCTGCACCATGGAGTGGATTGCGAGCTATTGCCTGACCGAGCCGGGCGCTGGCTCGGATGCGGCGGCATTGCGCACCCGCGCGGTGCGCGACGGCGACGATTACGTCCTGAACGGGCAGAAGCAGTTCATCTCGGGCGCTGGCGGCACCGATATCCTGGTTGCGATGGTGCGCACCGGCGGCGATGGCGCCGGCGGCATCTCCACAATCGTCGTCGACGGTAAGACGCCTGGCGTCTCCTTCGGCGCCAATGAGCGCAAGATGGGCTGGAACGCACAGCCGACCCGCGCTGTGATGTTTGAGAATGCTCGCGTGCCGGTGGCCAATCGCCTGAGCGAGGAGGGCATCGGCTTCAAGATCGCCATGGCAGGGCTCGACGGCGGCCGTCTCAATATCACGGCGTGCTCGCTCGGCGGTGCGCAAGCCGCGCTCGACAAGGCGCGCACCTACATGAAGGAACGCAAAGCCTTCGGCAAGCAGCTCGACCAGTTCCAGGCGCTGCAATTTCGCCTCGCCGATATGGCGATCGAGCTCGAGGCTGCGCGCACCTTCCTCTGGCGCGCAGCCGCCGCGCTCGACCGCAAGGACCCGGATGCGACCATGCTCTGCGCCATGGCAAAGCGGTTCGGCACCGACGTCGGCTTCGAGGTCGCCAACCACGCGCTCCAGCTTCACGGTGGCTACGGCTACCTCAGCGAATACGGTATCGAGAAGATCGTGCGCGATTTGCGCGTGCACCAGATCCTCGAAGGCACCAACGAGATCATGCGGTTGATCGTGGCGCGCAAGCTGATCGAGGGCGCACGATGACGGTTATGATGGAAGAGGGCGACCTGATCGCGCGTGTCGAAGGTTCGGCCGGCGTGATCCGGCTCAACCGCCCCAAGGCGATCAACGCCGTGACGCTGGAGATGTTTCGCGACATCGAGAAAGCGCTCGACCGCTTCGAGGCCGATCCGGCCGTCGGCGTGATCCTTCTGGAAGGTGCCGGCGAGCGTGGCCTGTGCGCCGGCGGCGACATCCGCGCGCTCTGGGAGAGCTCGAAGGTCAATGGCGATCTCGGCAAGATCCTGTGGCGCGAGGAGTACATCCTCAACGCCCGGATCAAGAAGTTTCCAAAGCCCTATGTCGCCTTCATGGATGGCATCGTGATGGGCGGCGGTGTCGGCCTCTCCGCACATGCGAGCCATCGCGTCGTTACCGATCGTACCAAGCTGGCGATGCCCGAGGCCGGCCTCGGCTTCTTCCCGGATGTTGGCGGCACGTATCTGTTGTCGCACGCGCCGGGCGAGATTGGCACGTTCTTTGGTTTGACCGGCCAGACCATGAATGGCCCGGATGCGGTCTACGCGAAGTTTGCCGATGCCGTCGTGCCCGCTGCGAAGCTGCCGGAGCTGCGCGAGGCGCTCACGAAGGCTCCTCCGGGCGTGGCCGCGGCCGAGGTGAGCAAGCTCATCAGCAGATTTGCCACCGGCCAGACCGCGGGGCCCGTGGCCGCACAACAGGCGACGATCGATGCATTGTTCGCCTTCGATCGCATGGAAGAGATCGTTGCTGCACTCAAGGGCGATGGCTCGGATTTCGCGCAGTCTACGCTCAAGACACTCGGCGAGAAATCGCCGCGCGGCATGGTGGTGACGCTGAAGCTGTTGCGGCGAGCGCGCAAGGTGTCGACACTGGAAGAATGCCTCGTCCGCGAATACCGCGCCGCGCTCGAAGTCTTCCGCAGCGACGATTTTCGCGAGGGCGTGCGGGCCGCCGTGATCGACAAGGATCGCAACCCAAAATGGTCGCCGCCGCGAATCGAGGATGTCACGCCTGAGATGGTCGCACCGTACTTCGCCGAGATCGGCGCCGACGAGCTGAAATTCAACTAACGCTGCGAAACGCGCTCAAGCGGAGGAAACGAAAATGGCCACGATAGCATTCATCGGTCTCGGCAACATGGGCGGCCCGATGGCGGCCAACCTGGTCAAGGCCGGCCACAAGGTGGTCGCGTTCGACCTCGTCGAAGCCTCACGCAACCAGGCCAAGGCCGATGGCGCCAGCATCGCCGAGAGTGCGGCCGGTGCCGTGAGGGGCGCCGATGTCGTCGTCACCATGCTGCCGGCCGGCAAGCATGTGCTCGCCGTTTGGAAGGACGTCATTCCGGCGATGACCAAGGGCGCGCTGATCATCGACAGCTCGACGATCGACGTCGAAAGCGCGCGGCAGGCGCATGCGCTGGCTAGCCAGCATGGCGTGCTCTCCGTGGATGCGCCGGTCTCCGGCGGCACCGGCGGCGCCAAGGGTGCGACGCTTACCTTCATGTGCGGCGGCGACGACAAGGCGTTCGCTGCGGCAAAAACCGTGCTGGAGAAGATGGGCAAGAAGATCGTCCATTGCGGCGGCGCGGGCGCGGGGCAGGCGGCAAAGATCTGCAACAACATGATCCTCGGCATTTCCATGATCGCGGTCAGCGAGGCCTTTGCGCTCGCCGAAAAGCTCGGGCTCTCGCATCAGGCGCTGTTCGACGTCGCCGCGACCTCATCAGGCCAGTGCTGGTCGCTGACGACCTATTGCCCGGTGCCGGGCCCGGTGCCGACGTCACCTGCCAACAACGACTATAAGCCGGGCTTTGCCTCTGCGCTGATGGTGAAGGACCTGACCCTGGCGCAGGACGCCGCGAAGGCCGCAGGCGCAGCAACCCCGCTCGGCAAGCATGCGCAGGAGATCTATCAGTCTTTCGACGCAGCCGGTCACGGCGGGGTGGATTTTTCCGGAATTATCAAGCACGTTCGCAGCCTCGCTGGAGAATAGCGAGGGTTTGCTCGTGGCCCGAATGGAGCGAAGCGAAATCCGGGACAGCTTCTCCCAATTGCGTAGCCGGTCCCGGATTGCGCTTCGCTCCATCCGGGCTACGTTCGAAGGTCAATTTGACGGACTCGGACCATGACGACCTTTCAGGAAGCGCGTGCGTTTCTGCTTCAGCACCGCACGGACTACGCCGCCGCGGTCAAGGGATTTCGCTGGCCCGATCCGGTTCCCTTCAACTGGGCGCTCGACTGGTTCGACGCCGAGCTGGCGGCGAACGCTGACAGCAAGAATCGGCCCGCGCTCTGGATCGTCGATGCCGCGCAGGAGCGCGAGACCGAGCTTTCTTTCGAAACGCTGTCGCTCCGCTCCAACCAGGTTGCCAACTTCCTCCGCGCACAGGGCCTGAAGCGCGGCGATCATCTCCTGCTGTTGCTCGGAAACGTCGTTCCGCTCTGGGAGACCATGCTCGCAGCGATGAAGCTCGGCGTCGTCGTGATTCCGGCCACGACGCTGCTCACCGCGGATGAGCTGCGCGATCGTCTCGATCGCGGCAAGGCGAGGGCGGTGGTGGCGACGCAGGACCAGGTCGCCAAGTTCGCTAGCCTCGGTGCCGAGGGTCTCGTTCGCATCGTGGTGGGCGCAGCCTCCGACGGCTGGATCGCCTTTGAAGAAGCCGCAAAAGCTTCCGAGACGTTTACGCCGGATGGCCCAACGAACGCCGACGACCCGATGCTGCTCTATTTCACCTCGGGCACCACGGCAAAGCCAAAGCTCGTGCGGCACAGCCAGCGCAGCTATCCCGTCGGTCATCTCTCCACGATGTACTGGCTGGGCCTGCAGCCAGGCGACGTCCACCTCAACATCTCTTCGCCCGGCTGGGCCAAGCATGCCTGGAGCTGCTTCTTCGCGCCGTGGAACGCTGGCGCAACCATCTTCGTGGTCAACCAGCCGCGCTTCGACGCCAAGGGATTGCTCGCCACGATCGGCCGCTGCGGCGTCACCACGCTGTGCGCGCCGCCGACGGTGTGGCGGCTGTTCATCCAGGAGAACCTCGCCGCGTTCAAGGTGTCCTTGCGTGAGGCCTGCGGCGCCGGCGAGCCGCTCAATCCGGAAATCATCGATCAGGTGCGTGCCGCCTGGGGGCTGACCATCCGGGACGGCTACGGCCAGACCGAGACCACGGCGCTTGCCGGCAATTCGCCGGGTCAGAAAGTCAAGATCGGCTCGATGGGTCGGCCGCTGCCGGGTTTTCGCGTGCAGATCAGCGATGCCGACGGCAATCCTGCGAGGGAGGGCGAGGTGACGCTCGTGCTCGGCGACAGCCGTCCCGCCGGCCTGATGCAGGGCTATCAAAGCGACGACGGTCAATTGTCCGGCGCCGAAGGCGAGCTCTATCGCAGCGGCGACGTGGTGTTCGAAGACGAGGAGGGCTATCTCACCTTCGTCGGCCGTTCCGACGACGTGTTCAAATCCTCGGATTATCGCATCAGTCCGTTTGAGCTGGAAAGCGTGCTGCTCGAGCATGAGCTGGTTGCAGAAGCTGCGGTGGTGCCGAGCCCGGATCCGATCCGGCTCGCGATTCCCAAGGCCTTCGTGCTGCTGACCTCGGGCGCCGAGCGCTCGGCGGAGACCGCGCTGTCGATCTTCAGGCATCTGCACACGCGCCTTGCGCCGTTCAAGCGGATCCGGCGCATCGAGATCGTCACCGAGCTGCCGAAGACGATCTCTGGAAAAATCCGCCGCGTGCAGCTACGCAGGCTCGAGCGCGACGATGATCGCGACGATCCCCTGCGCGGCCGGGAATTCCGCGAGGAGGATTTTCCTGAGCTGCCGAAAACACGGAGTGAGACCTAAGTGAACGAAGTTTGGAAGAAGCCGCCGATCACGCTGGAGGCCTATCAGGCCCTGGTCGGCAAGGAGGTCGGCGTGTCGTCGTGGCACCTGATCGACCAGCCGCGCATCGACACCTATGCCGACGTGATCGAGGATCACCAGTTCATCCACGTCGATCCCGAGCGCGCCAGAGCGGAGACCGCGTTCGGCACCACGATCGCGCATGGCTTCCTGACGATGTCGCTGCTGTCGATCATGTCCTATGAGGTGATGCCGGTCATCGCCGGCACCACGATGGGCGTGAACTACGGTTTTGATAAGCTGCGCTTCATCTCGCCGGTGCGCTCGGGCAAGCGCGTCCGCGGCCGGTTCGTGCTGGCGGAAGCAAAACTCCGCAAGCCCACGGAATTGCAGTCCCGCACCAATGTCACGGTTGAGATCGAGGGCGAAGACAAGCCGGCGCTGGTCGCCGAGTGGCTCGGGTTGATCTATTTCGCCTGACCGCCTTCAGTCGCTACCGGACTTGACCCGGCCATTCATCACTGATCAAAACGCTGTCAAATCGGCGCGCGCTCGCACCCTCTCCCCTTGTGGGAGAGGGTGCCTCGCGGAACGCGAGGCGGGTGAGGGGTCTCTCTCCGCGAGCGCATCTGTGGAGACAATCCCTCATCCGGCGCGCTGCGCGCACCACCTTCTCCCGCAAGGGGAGAAGGAAGAAAGGAACAGCACTCATGGCAATCAGGTTTGACGGACGCGTCGCCATCGTCACTGGCGCGGGCAACGGTCTGGGGCGGGCGCATGCTTTGGGGCTCGCGAGCCGCGGCGCCAAGGTCGTGGTCAACGATTTCGGCGGCGCGCGCGATGGCACCGGAGCCTCGCTGTCGCCGGCGGAGGCCGTCGTCGAGGAGATCCGCAAGGCGGGCGGCACCGCGATGGCTGACGGCGCGGATGTCTCCAATTTCGAGCAGGTCACTGCGATGGTCGAGCGCGCCACCAGGGAATGGGGCAGCGTCGACCTGCTCTGCGCCAATGCCGGCATCCTGCGCGACAAGTCCTTCGCCAAGATGGAAGCAGCCGATTTCCAGAAGGTGCTCGACGTGCACCTCGTCGGCACGTTCTACTGCTGCAAGGCGGTGTGGGCCGGCATGCGTGACCGCAACTACGGACGCATCGTGCTGACGACGTCGTCGTCCGGCCTCTACGGCAATTTCGGACAGGCCAATTACGGCGCGGCGAAGTCCGGCATGGTCGGCCTGATGAACGTGCTTGCGGAAGAGGGCCGCAAGACCGACATCCGCGTCAACATCATCTCGCCGACGGCCGCGACCCGCATGACGGAGGAGCTGCTGCCGCCGCAGGCGCTGCAATTGATGAGGCCGGAGGCGATCACGCCGGCGGTCGAATACATGCTCAGCGAGGACGCCCCGACCCGAACCATCATGGGCGCTGGCGCCGGCTCGTTCGCGGTAATCAGGATCGTCGAGAGCGAGGGAATCAACCTGGCGCAGGCGGACTGGACGCCGGACGCGATCGCCGCCCATTTCGCCGAGATCAGCGACATGTCGAAGGCCAAGGCGCTGCAGGGCGCATTCGAGCAGACGCAGAAATACGTCGCGCAGGCGGCCGCGCGTGCGGGGGTAAAACTCTGACCAACGTCGCCGTCATCGGCGCCGGTCCCGCCGGGCTGATGGCGGCGGAGGTGTTGGCGGCGGGCGGCGCTGCCGTCACTGTCTACGACGCCATGCCCTCTGCGGGGCGTAAATTCCTGATGGCCGGCCGTGGTGGGCTCAACCTCACGCATACCGAGCCGCTGCCGCAGTTCATCGCGCGCTACCGCGAGGCGGCACCCAAGCTGCAAGCTGCAATCGACGCGTTTCCGCCGGACGGCTTGCGTGAGTGGTGCGAGGGACTGGGTGAGCCGACCTTCGTCGGCAGCAGCGGACGTGTGTTTCCGAAGGCTTTCAAGGCATCGCCCTTGCTGCGGGCCTGGTTGCTGCGGCTTGATGCCGGCGGCGTTCAGTTTGCATTTCGCCACCGCTGGACCGGATGGGACGACGAGGGGCGGCTGTTGTTTCTGACGCCCAACGGCCCTTCCACCATCGGCGCCGATGCCACCGTGCTCGCGCTCGGCGGCGCAAGCTGGCCGCGGCTGGGCTCCGATGGCGGCTGGGCCAAAGTGCTGGCCGGGAAGGGCGTGACGCTCTCGCCGCTACGGCCTGCGAATTGCGGCTTCACGGTCGCCTGGTCCGAAGTGTTCCGGACGCGCTTTGAAGGCCAGCCGCTGAAAGGCATTGCCTTCGTCTTCGGCGGACACACGGCGCGCGGCGAGGCGATCATCACGCATAGTGGCATCGAAGGCGGCGCAATCTATGCGTTGTCGGCCGAATTGCGCGAGGCGATTGCCGCAAGGGGCGAGGCGATTTTGCACGTCGCTCTGCGGCCTGATCTCGATCGCGGCGCGCTCACCACGCGGCTCTCCGCGCCGCGCGGCAAGCAGTCGCTTTCGAACTTCCTGCGCAAAGCGGGTCAGCTCTCGCCAGCCGCCGCTGGTCTGCTGCAGGAGGCGGCGATCAAGGAGGGGCTGTCGCTCTCATCGCTGCCGCCCGCGCGCCTCGCCGAACTGATCAACGCAGTGTCGATCAAGCTGACCGGCGTCGCGCCGATCGCGCGCGCGATCTCCAGCGCCGGCGGGATTTCGTTCGACGAGCTCGACGCCGATTTCATGATCCGCAAGTTGCCCGGCGTCTTCGCCGCCGGAGAGATGCTGGATTGGGAAGCACCGACGGGGGGCTATCTGTTGCAGGCGACCTTCGCGACGGGAGCGGCCGCGGGCAGAGGCGTGTTGAAGTGGCTCTCGAAATCGTAGGGTGGGCAAAGCGAAGCGTGCCCACCATTTTCATGGCAACCGAAAAGGTGGGCACGGCGCTTTGCGCCTTTGCCCACCCTACGGACTACGGCAGAATCCCTGTGCGCTCCTACCGCAACTTCCCGCGGGCAGCGACCGGCAACGTGCCGATGATCTCATCGTCGCGCACCATCACGACCTCGTCCATCATGTTGACGACGACGCAGACGTGGTTCGGCACGATGCGCACGACGTCGCCGACGTTCGGCCGGGTGTTGCTGCGGGAGAGATCGAGAAAACCGTGCTCCTCGGCGAAGCGCGCGATCTTGGCCTCGGGGTGCTCCAGGATCAGGCCATGGCCGTCGAGCCCGCCGGTATCGGTGGTCAGCGTCTTCGAACCCGCATCGAGGATGCCGCGCTCGGGCGCGGCGCGGCTGACGACCGTGGAGTAGATATGCAGCGCGCAGTCGTCCCAGGTGGCGACGCCGGCTGCGACCTGCATGCGGTCGTTGTAGATATAGGTGCCGAAGCGATGCTCGGTGCCCCCCTTCAGCTTGCCGATATTGACGAGGTTCGGCGTACCACCCGTCGAGACGATCGTGGCGTCCAGCCCAAGTGCGCGCACGCCGGCCAGCGCCTCATCGTAGAATTTCTGCGCGTCGACCCAGCCTGTCTCGGTCGGATAGAGCATGAAGCCGGCGAAATGCAGTCCCTTGGAGGCCGCGATCTCGCGCGCCAGTGCAATCGCCTCAGCCGGCGTCTCGACGCCCGCGCGCTTGCGTCCCGTGTCGCACTCGACGACGACGGACAGCGGCCGGCCTGAGGCCGCTGCCGCCTTGGGCAATCCGGCAATAACCGTGGAGTTGTCGGCCGCCACCGTCATATTGGCCTTGGCTTGCAGCGCCCCCAGGCGCGCCATCTTCTCCTCGCCGAGCAGATTGTAGCTGATCAGGATGTTGTCGATGCCGGCATTGGCCATGATCTCGGCCTCGCCTAGCTTCTGGCAGGTGATGCCTTTCGCACCCGCCGCCACCTGCATTTTTGCCAGCGTCGGGTTCTTGTGCGTCTTGATGTGCGGCCGGTTGGCAACGCTGGCATCATCGCAGGCCTTCTGGATCCGCGCGATGTTGCGCTCGACCTTGTCCATGTCGATGACGGCACAGGGTGTGCCATATTCACGGGCGATCTTGACGGCGAGGGGCGTGGTCATCTGATCTCTCTATTCTCGGTCCCGTAGGATGGGTAGAGCGAAGCGAAACCCATCAGAACCAATCCCGTTGTGCGATGGGTTTCGCTGCGCTCTACCCATCCTACGATTTTTACGACCTAAGCCTGTTCGATTTCTTCACGGAGCATTTCGAGTTCAAGCCAGCGCTCTTCCGCAGCGGAAAGTTCCTCATGCGCCTTGGCGATCGCGGCAGATGTATCGTCGAATTTCTTGCGATCCTTGGCGTAGAGGTTGGGATCGTCGAGGACGCGCTGCAATTTCCCGATGTCGGCATGCAGGGTGTCGATCTTCTTCGGTAGCGTTTCTAGCGCATGCTTCTCGTTGAAGCTCAGCCGCCGTTTTGGTGCGGACGTAGGAACGGCGGGACGCTCTTCCTTCTTCTCGGCAGAGGCCTGCGCCTTCACGGTCTCGCGTTTCAGGTCGGCGCCGCGCTGCGCCAGCATGTCACTGTAGCCGCCGGCATATTCGATCCAGCGGCCGTTGCCCTCGGGCGCGATCACCGAGGTCACGACGCGGTCGAGGAAGTCGCGGTCGTGGCTGATCAGGATCACCGTGCCCTCGTAATCGCCGAGCATCTCCTCGAGCACGTCGAGCGTTTCCAGGTCGAGATCGTTGGTCGGCTCGTCCAGCACCAATAGGTTGGACGGCTTTGCCAGCGCGCGCGCCAGCATCAGGCGGCCGCGCTCGCCGCCAGACAGCACTTCGAGCGGCGTGCCGCGCTGCTCGTGCACGAACAGAAAGTCCTTCATGTAGCCGACCACGTGCTTCGGCTTGCCGCCGACCATGACGTGGTCGCCGCGGCCGCCGGTGAGCGCCTCGGCGAGCGTCGATTTGGGATCGAGGCTTTCGCGGTGCTGGTCGAGCGTCGCCATCTCCAGATTGGCTCCTAACCGCACGGTGCCGGAGTCCGGCTCCGTCCCGCCGGTCAAGAGGTTGACCAGCGTGGTCTTGCCGGCGCCGTTCGGCCCGATGATGCCGAGCCGGTCGCCGCGCTGGATGCGGGTGGAGAAATTCTCCACGATCCTGCGCTCGCCATAGGCCTTGGTGATGGCCTTCGCCTCGATCACCAGCTTGCCGGAGGCTTCCGCTTCCGCCGCGGCGAGGTTGGCGCTGCCGGCCGTGCCGCGATAATTGCGCCGCTGCGCGCGCAACGCATGCAGATTGGCGAGCCGCTTGACGTTGCGCTTGCGCCGGCCCGAGACGCCGTGGCGCAGCCAGTGCTCCTCGTCGACGATCTTGCGGTCGAGCTTGTGCTGGTCGCGCTCTTCTTCGGCCAGCACCTCGTCGCGCCAGGCCTCGAACGAGGCAAAACCGCGATCAATCTGCTTGATCCTGCCGCGATCGAGCCAGGCAGTCGAGCGCGAGAGATTGGAAAGGAAGCGGCGGTCGTGGCTGATCAGCACCAGCGCGCTGCGCCGGCTGTCGAGCTCTTGCTCCAGCCATTCGATGGTGGTGAGGTCGAGATGGTTGGTCGGCTCGTCCAGCAGCAGGATATCGGGCGAGGGCGCCAGCACCCGGGCCAGCGCAGAGCGGCGGGCTTCGCCGCCGGAGAGATTGGCCGGATTCTCCTCGCCCGTGAGCCCGAGCTGCTCCAGCAGATAGCGCGCCTGATGGTGGTCGTCGCCGGGCGCGAGCCCGGCCTCGACATAGGCGAGCGTGGTCGCATGAGCGCCGAAATCCGGCTCCTGCGGCAAATAGCGGATCGTCGCGCCCGGTTGCACGAAGCGCGTGCCGCCGTCCGGCTCGACGAGGCCGGCCGCGATCTTGAGCAGCGTCGATTTGCCCGAGCCGTTGCGCCCGATCAGGCAGACGCGCTCGCCTGGCGCGACGTTGAGCTCGACGCTCGTGAGCAAAGGTGTGCCGCCGAATGTGAGGCGGATGTCTTTCAGCTGGATCAGAGGCGGCGCCATGATCAGCCCTTGACCGTTGCGGCCTGCTCGGCGCGGCGGCGCTGGATGCGGCGGATGGTCTGGTCCAGCGCGGACAGGAAGGCTGAACGATCGCGCGGCGCGAACGATCGCGGGCCGCCGGTGACTTCTCCGGCCGAGCGCAGATCCGTCATCAGGTTGCGCACCGCGAGCGTCATGCCGATGGATTCCTCGGTGAACGGCTTGCCGTTCGGCGCGATGACGTCGGCACCCGTTTTCACGCAGCGGCTCGCGAGCGGGATGTCGGCGGTGATCACGATATCGCCGTCACCGGCGCGCTCTGCGATCCAGTTGTCAGCAGCGTCCATGCCGGCGCCCGCTGCGACACGCTCGATCAGCGGGTCCTGGGGCACACGGATGAAATTGCCCGCGACGACGCTCACGGGCACGCCATGCCTGACAGCGACGCGATAGATCTCGTCCTTGACCGGACAGGCGTCGGCGTCGACATAGATGCGGGGCGTGGCTGGGGGGCTCGTCATCGGTCGCGTGGTACCGCATTCGCCGCCCAATGGCGAGGGGATTGACCGCTGTTCCTGCGGGCCTACGATCGGCCTCTGAAGCAACAAAAATCAGGGGCAAAGGCGACAGCATGCCGACCCGGCTCGAAACCTACCGTGTTGAGGCCTACAACACCGCCAAACAATCTGAAAACAAGATGCACGACGACTCCGTGGCGCGCCGCTTCGGCTTTTCCGGCGGGCTGGTTCCCGGCGTCGACGTCATGGCCTACATGATGCACGTGCCGGTCGTCCGCTGGGGCCGCGATTTTCTCGCCCACGGCTTGATCGAGGCGCGCTTCGTCAAGCCGGTCTACGACGGCGAGATGGCCGACGTCGACGCGGTCGAGCACAACGGCGTGCTCACGATCGAGGTGTTTTCGCGCGGAGAGCTCTGCGCGACGGGAACGGCGTCGCTGGCCGAGTCTGCGCCAGCGGTCGCCTTGAGCGACTATGTCGAGGTCCCCGCCGTCGCGGAGCGCAAGCCTGTCAATTCGGCCACCTTCGAGGTCGGCAAATGGTTCGGCATCACGCCGCGCCGCTGGGCGGGGCAGGCTGCTGCGGAATACCTCACTGAGGTCAGGGAGACCGATCCGATTTTCGCGCGGGAAGGGCTTGGTCATCCAGGCGTGATCCAGCGCGTTATGAACCGCGTGCTGGTCGACAACACCGTTCTGGGACCATGGATCCACGTTGGAAGCTGCATGCAGTTGCTGTCGGCCACGCGCGCCGGCGACGAGATCACCGCGCGCGCAAAAGTTACCGCGAACTACGAGAAGAAGGGCCACCGTTTCGTCGAATTCGACGCGCTCGTCGTCGCCAACGGCAAGACGCCGCTCGCCCACTGCCAGCATGTTGCGATCTATCAGCCGCGCGAGGAGGCGGCGGCGTAACGCGGGAAGGGGCACATCGGCACCCATCGTCATGCCCGGGCTTGTCCCGGGCATCCACGTTCTTGGTGCCCTTAGGCGTGGATGGCCGGGTCAAGCCCGGCCATGACGACGGAGAGAAAGCGTAGGCCTTACGCCGCCCCCTTCGCGTCCTGAATCGCCCGCCACACCCGTTCCGGCGTTAGCGGCATGTCGATGTGCTTGATGCCGTAGTCGGACAGCGCGTCGACCACTGCGTTCACCACCGTCGACAGGCTGCCTGCGCAGCCCGCTTCGCCGCAGCCCTTGGTGCCCAGCGGATTGCTCGTCGCCGGCACCGGGTGATCGCCGACGCTCATGAACGGAACGTCTTCCGCGCGCGGCAGCGCGTAGTCCATCAGCGATCCCGTGATCGGCTGACCACTCTCGTCGTAGCGGACATGCTCCATCAGCGCCTGGCCGATGCCCTGGACGACGCCGCCATGGAGCTGGCCCGCGACCAGCATCGGATTGATCACCGTGCCGAAATCGTTCACCGCGCTGTAGCGCACGATCTCCACCACGCCGGTGTCAGGATCGATCTCGACCTCGGCGACGTGGCAGCCGTTCGGGAAGGCTGATGGCACCGGCTCGGTGGTGTGGTCGACGTCGAGCGAGGGGGGCACGCCCTCCGGCACCTTTCCGTCATGCAGGCGCTTGGCCAGGTCCATGATGTTGATGCTGCGGTCGGTGCCGGCGATGGTAAAGCGGCCGTCGGCGAACTCGATGTCGGCCTCGGACGCTTCCATGAAGTGCGCCGCGGCGCGTTTGCCCTTCTCGATGACGAGGCGAGAGCTTTCCACGATAGCCATGCCGCTGGCGGTGATCGAGCGCGAGCCGCCGGTACCGTTGCCGGTGTGGACGATGTCGCTGTCACCCTGCACGAGTTTCACGTTCTCGAAGGGCACGCCAAGCTGCGCGCACAGCACCTGCGTGAACGGCGTCGCGTGGCCCTGGCCGTAGTCGAGCGTGCCGGTGATGAGCTGCACCGTGCCATCGGGATCGAACACGATCTTGCCAAGCTCGACGCCGGGAGGAGCGGTGACCTCGAGATAGGAGCCGATCGCGATGCCGCGCAGCTTGCCGCTCTTCTTGCTCTCCTTCTTGCGCTTGGAGAAGCTCTCGTAGTCCGACAGCTCCAGCGCCTTGTTGAATACGGCCTGGAAGTCGCCGCTGTCGTAGGTCACGCCTGAGGAGGCCGGGAACGGCATCTGGTTCGGCTTGATGAAGTTGCGCTTGCGCAAGGTCAGCCGGCTGATCCCCATCTCGTCGGCGGCGCGGTCGATCAGCCGCTCCATGTAGTAGTTCGCCTCGGGCCGGCCGGCGCCGCGATAGGCCCCCATCAAGGTGGTGTTGGTCAACACCGTCTTGATGTCGACCGCCATCAACGGCGTGCGGTAGACGCTGGAGAAATTCTTTCCGGTGTTGAGCGAGAGCGGGCTCGGCGCGACACCGGTGATGTAGGCGCCGAGATTGCCATAGCCGGAGAGCTTCGCTGCGAGGAAATGCCCCTCGGCATCGAGGGCCAGCTCGGCGTGGATCTTCTGGGCGCGGCCGTGGCTGTCGGAAAGGAAGCTGGTCGAGCGCTCATCGGTCCACTTCACCGGACGGCCCAGCGCCTTCGCCGCAAACAGGATGCACATGTATTCGGGGTAGTTGATGTTCTTCATGCCGAAGGAGCCGCCGACATTGGCGGTGAGGATGCGCACCTTCTCGTTCGGCACCTTCAGGTTCTTGGCGAGATTGGCACGGTTGCCCGAAACGCCCTGCGTCGGCACCTGGATGGTGTAGCGCTCGGTCTTCTTGTCGTAGGAGGCGAGCCCCACGCGCGGCTCCATCGAGACCACGGCGACGCGGGTGTTCTCGATGTCGAGCTTGGTCACGTGCGCGGCGCTGGCGAAGGCCGCCGCGACCTTCTCGGCATCGCCAAAGTGATAGTCGAGTGCGACGTTGCCCGGGATGTGGTCGTAAAGCTGCGGCGCGCCGGCTTGTGCGGCCTCCTCGGGATCGGTGACCGCGGGGAGGGGTTCGATATCGGCCTCTACGGCTTCCGCGGCGTCGCGCGCCTGGGCCAGCGTCTCCGCCACCACGAAGGCGATGGGATCGCCGACGAAGCGGACCTTGTCGGTCGCAAGCGGCTGGCGGTTGGTCTGAAGCAGCGGCGAGCCGTCGCGGTTCTTCAGTGGCAGGCCGCAGGTGAAGGGGCCGTAGCCGGCGGCGTTAAGGTCCGTGCCGGTCCACACGCCCAGCACGCCCGGCATCGCCTTGGCCGCCTCGATGCCGATGCCGCGGATCACGCCATGCGCGTGGGTCGAGCGAACGATCACGGCATAGGTTTGGCTCGGCAGGTTGAAATCGTCGGTATAGCGGCCCATGCCGCGCACCAGCGTATCGTCCTCCTTGCGGCGGACCGGCTGTCCGACGCCGTATTTTTGCAGTGCAATAGCGTTTTCGAGCGAGGACGATTTGGTGTGTTCTTGCATGAAAGTGACCTGAAAAGCCGGCATTTGCGCGTTTTTCGCGGGCGGTGGAGGGGCCGGACCCCGTTCAGATAACGCACGGGCCCGTTCACGACAACGCACGAATAGGCATGGTCCCATTGTGAAGGGTTGTTGCGTGAGGCCCAAGCGCTGCTAAAGTTTCCCGCGAAAAAGCAATTCCGGATCGGCCCTGTCGGGCCGTGGAAAGACCGTTTGTATGAATGACCACACGCGGCTCCGCGACGGCCTTGCGCCGCACGGAGAGCTGAGGGCGATGGCCACGGCGGCGCTGGCCGTCCAACCGGCCGTCCCTGCGCAATTGTCGGGAACCGGCGTCTATGCGGCGCTGGACCTCGGCACCAATAACTGCCGATTGCTGATCGCCTGTCCGACCAGCGACGGGTTTCGCGTGGTCGATTCCTTCTCACGCATCATCCGGCTCGGCGAGGGCGTTTCGGCCACCGGCTGCATCAGCGAGGCCGCGATCGAGCGCGCCATCGCGGCGCTCAGCATCTGCCGCGACAAGATCGAGCTGCGCAAAGCGCGGCGGCTGCGGCTGATCGCGACGGAGGCCTGCCGCGCCGCGTCGAACGCGGAGGGCTTTCGCAGCCGCGTAGCGGCCGAGACCGGCATCGAGCTCGAGGTGATCGACCGCGAGACCGAGGCCGCGCTCGCCGTGCTCGGCTGCTCGCCGCTGGTCGACCCCAGGGGGCGCGGCGCGATCCTGTTCGACATCGGCGGCGGCTCGACCGAGCTGGTTCGGATCGAGCGCGACCCGACCGACGAGAATCCGCAGCCGCGCATCAAGGCCTGGATGTCGATTCCGCTGGGCGTCGTCACGCTCGCCGAGCAGTTCGGCGGCCGGGATGTAACGCGCGAGACCTACGCGGCGATGGAAGAGGAGGTCGCCCGGCATGTCGCGCCCTTTGCCGAGGAACATGGTCGCGATCTTGCCGGTATGCACCTGCTCGGCACGTCGGGCACGGTAACGACGCTCGCCGGCATTCACCTCAATCTGGCGCGCTACGACCGCCGCCGCATCGACAGCATCTGGATGGACGATGCCGACATCACGGCAACCATCGAGAAGCTGCTCGGCATGAGCTATGAGGAGCGCGCCAACAACAACTGCATCAGCATCGAGCGCGCCGATCTCGTGCTCGCCGGCTGTGCCATCCTCGATGCCATCCGCCGCGCCTTCCCGTTGCCGCGCCTGCGCGTCGCCGACCGGGGTCTTCGCGAAGGCATGCTGGTCGAGATGATGCGCGAGGATGGCGCGCTCAGGAGCTGGTGAGATGGCCAAGGACACCACCGGCCGCTTGCACGTCCAGGTCAAGACCGGCGGCAAGCGCAAGCTCTCGTCAAAGCTGTGGCTCGAGCGCCAGCTCAACGATCCCTACGTCGCCAAGGCCAAGGCGCAAGGCTATCGCTCGCGCGCCGCGTTCAAGCTGCTCGAGATCGACGACAAGTTCCGCCTACTGAAGCCCGGCATGGCCGTGGTCGATCTCGGCGCGGCACCGGGCGGCTGGAGCCAGATCGCAGCCAAGCGCGTCGGCTCCGTCGACGGTAAGGGCAAGGTCGTCGCCATCGATCTGTTGGAGATGCCGGAGATTCCCGGCGTCGACTTCGCGCAGCTCGACTTCATGGACAACGCCGCGCCGGACAAGCTGACCGCGATGCTGGGCGGTGGCGCCGACATCGTGATGTCCGACATGGCCGCCAACACCACCGGTCACCGCAAGACCGACCAGCTCCGCATCGTCGGCCTGGTCGAGACCGCAGCCGCCTTCGCGTGTGACGTGCTCAAGCCCGGCGGGACGTTTCTGGCCAAGACGTTCCAGAGCGGCGCCGATGCCGAGCTGCTGGCCCAGCTCAAGCGCGATTTTGCGACGGTGCGGCACGTGAAGCCGGCGGCGAGTAGGCAGGATTCGTCGGAGCGCTATGTGTTGGCGACGGGATTTCGCGGCGCCAACTAGGGCGCGAACCAACCGGCCGGATCTAACGATGTCCGTTGTTCGGGGCAGACGGGAAATTGGCGGAGGGTAACGCGATTGCCCCATTGGCGCGCAGGCCACGACCACAACTCGAAGAACATTGCTTCATTGATTCAGATCAAGAACCGCACCCGTCAAAGGCCCACTACCGTCGACCAGATCGATCCTGCCGAAATTTGAGGTACAC
Organism: Bradyrhizobium sp. UFLA05-109; assembly: GCF_054185165.1. NCBI lineage: Bacteria > Pseudomonadati > Pseudomonadota > Alphaproteobacteria > Hyphomicrobiales > Nitrobacteraceae > Bradyrhizobium > Bradyrhizobium sp. UFLA05-109. Next base: position 227,496 of record NZ_JBBIAR010000002.1, read on the forward strand.
CGACCAGATTATCCATGAGCTGAAACGTATCACAAGGAGGGTGAAATGAGCCGTGGCATGCCATCGATGACTGCGCTCCTTGGAATGCTTGCCCTTGCGGGTTACCAGAACCGGGACAAGCTGACGGAAATGTTCAACAACGCGACGGGCGGCTCGTCCAAGACCGGCGGCGGACAGCCGCAGGCACAAGGCGATCTGTCAAATGTCTTCGGCGGTTTGCTGGGCGGTGGAGGCGTCGGAAGCCTTCTTGGTGGTGGTCTTAGCGAGTTGCTCGATCAATTCACGAAAAACGGACAGGGAGAAGCTGCCGATTCATGGGTAGGTCCCGGCCCCAACAAAGAAATAGATCCTCCTCAGCTCAAGCAAGCGATAGGTCAGGACGTTTTGGCGACGCTGGTAAAGCAGACCGGCCTGTCGCAAGAAGAGCTTCTTGCCCGACTTTCGCGGGAACTGCCAACAGCCGTCGATAAGTATACGCCGGACGGTCGTTTGCCTCCTCGGGACTCCTGATCACCGCATAGGGAAACAGCACCATGAGCATCATCTGGACCATCATTGTTGGATTTCTCGCGGGCGTCGTTGCGAAGTTCATTATGCCCGGGAGCAATGAACCGTCAGGGTTCGTTTTGACGACCATTTTGGGCATCGTGGGGTCGATCGTGGCGTCTTACCTCGGACAGGCACTCGGATGGTATAAGGCGGGTGAAGGTGCGGGCTTCATCGGTGCAGTTGTCGGGGCAATCATCCTGTTAGCGATATACGGATTCTTTGCCGGGAAGCGTCGAGTTGCATGATCTGATCGGCGATGGCGCTTCCTCAAACCCCAGACAAGGATGGGTTGCTTGACACTGTCGCCAGCCCATTCGAGTTACTGAAGAGCGGGATTCGGCAACTATATGAGGGCGACTCTTCCGGCGGGGTGCGGTTCAGGTACGCCCTGCTCCTGCTCGATGTCGTCACGGTGTCGTTTATCATTGTGACGTCGTTCCTGCCTCGCAGCAGGGCTATCGAATCGATCGACCTGGTGTTCGGTGTCTTGATTCTTGCTGATTTCTCGGCGCGGTTGATTATCAGCCGGCATCCGCTCCAGGAATTCGTCCGTCTGTCAACATGGACGGATATCGTCGTGATCATTTCCTTTCTTGCGCCGTTTGCGGGAGAAGCTGGCGGTTTCCTGCGGACGCTTCGAACCTTGCGATTGCTTCGCGACGTTCGGATGGTGGCGCGGCTCCGCTCCGACAGTTCCTTCTTTCGGCAAAACGAGGAAGTCGTCTTTGCCGTCGCAAAGCTCGCCGTGTTCATTTTCGTGATGACGGGAGTAGTCTACGAGACCCAGAAATCTCACAACATGCAGATCGCTAATTATGCTGATGCACTCTACTTCACTGTCACGGCACTGACGACGACCGGCTTTGGTGACATCACCTTGCCAGGTACGATTGGTCGCCTGATAACTGTTGTTATAATGATCTTCGGCGTGACGCTTTTTTTGAATCTTGCCAAAGCATTGTTGGCGCCCGCAAAGGTGCGTTTCCCGTGCCCGGTTTGCGGCCTGCAGCGCCATGATATCGATGCCGTCCATTGCAAGGCCTGCGGCACGGTATTGAATATTCCTGATGAAGGGGCTGACTAGTTGCCACCGACAACACGATCGGCTCACGTGCAGCGCGGGCTTGGGATTGCTGACTGCGAGCCACAGAAGGACTTGCGATGAGCGTCGGGCTGCTAGGGTTGCTCGAAGACGTCGCCGCGATCGCGAAGGTGGCAGCTGCGTCTCTAGACGATGTGGCGGCTCAAGCTACCAGAGCGGGTGCCAAAGCGGCCGCTGTCGTGATCGATGATACAGCCGTTACACCGCGATATGTATTCGGATTTTCGGCCGAGCGGGAATTGCCAATCGTAACCAGAATTGCGGCCGGCTCGCTTCGGAACAAGCTTTTCGTATTGCTTCCAGCGATCATGGCCATCAGCTACTTTCTGCCGGGGATACTGACACCGCTCCTCATGCTGGGCGGGGTCTATCTCTGCTACGAAGGAACCGAAAAGGTCGCGGAAGCCTTCGCGTCTCATGAGACGCACGATTATGAAGCACAGGCGCGCATAGTTGGGATGAACGCGCAAGCACTCGAAGACGAGAAAGTCGCCAGCGCCGTCAAAACCGACTTCATCCTCTCTGCGGAGATCATGGCGATTACGTTGGCGGCTGTTCCCGATGCGAGTTTCTGGATGCAGTCGCTGGTATTGGCGGTCGTCGGAATCGGCATCACCATCGCGGTCTACGGCGTGGTCGCCTTGATCGTGAAGGCCGACGACGTTGGCGTCGCTCTTGCAGGGCACAATGGAAATTCAATTGGCGGTGCGACGAGCCGCGCATTCGGACGCGCGCTCGTTCGCGGTATGCCCGGGTTTCTGGTGTTTCTCGGCGCTGTTGGCACGGCGGCCATGATCTGGGTGGGCGGCAGCATTATTGTCCACGGATTGGAGGCATACGATGTGCACTTCATCGGCCGCACCGTCGGATCCGCTGCCGAAGCTGCAGGTGACGCGTTGCCGTCCGTTGCCGTGGTGGCGAAATGGACCGTCGAAACCGTCCTCTCGGGGATCATGGGGTTGTTGGTTGGCAGCATATCGATCCCTGCTATCAGATTTGCCGTCGCGCCTGCGTGGAGGTTTTTGCAACGTACTTGGTAGAATTTGCCGCTATCACGCCGCAACAAGCGTACATCAGGTGCGCCGGCACCAAGCATCCCGTTTTATGAGCGTACGCGCACGCTAGTTTCGGGCGGGGGGGCCGATAGACTTTCGCGAATTGCGCCACGATCGCATATTGCTGGTGATTTGCCCGACGCGTCAAGCGATTTCGGAAAAGGCGCAATGTTGTCATCTCGGCGCTCCCCGCTACTTTGCATGGGGTTGTTTTCCGGCTTTTTGCGAGGGGGCGGCTTGTGGCCACAAGCTCCGTCATTGCGAGCGTAGCGAAGCAATCCAGAACTTTATGCGACGCTGGATTGCTTCGCTACGCTCGCAATGACGAGCTGAGGCACTAACCCAGCCGCTGATCCCGCATGTCCTGGGTATCCTCCGTCGCCACCTTGACGGCGGCGCTCGCCGCGCTCTTGGCTGCGCCCTTGCGGCTGGCGATCTCCACCGCCTTGCGGCCTGAGATCTCGTGGCCGGCATCGCGAGGCATCTGCCAGAAGAACCAGGCCGACGCGGCCGAGGTCAGCCCCACCACGATGAAAGCGGGCCCGAACACGGTGGCGTCGATCTCGGCGACGTGGCGCCACCACATCGTCGATTCGACCGAGAAGGCGCCGACCGCGACTCCCGCGGAGACCGCGAGTTGCTGGTTGACGCTGACGAGCGTCGTGGCGCGGCTCATCTGCGGTGCCTCGACTTCCGCATAGGCAACCGTGTTGATCGCGGTGAACTCCAACGAGCGGAAGAAACCGCCGACCACCAGGATGACCATGATGATGAGCAGCGGGGTCGTAACAGTGAACAGAGCACACACGCCGAGGAAGAACGCGCTGATGATCGCGTTCATCGTCATCAGGTTACGAAAGCCGAAGGTGTGGATGAGGCGCGCGGCCAGCGCCTTCATGCCCATCGCGCCAAGCGAGGAGGCGAAGGTCACGAGGCCCGAATGGAACGGCGTCAGCCCGAAGCCAATCTGCATCAGCAGCGGCAGCAGGAATGGCAGTGCGCCGATGCCGAGCCGGAACATGAAGCCGCCGATGACGGCCGCGCGCAGCGTCGCGAGGTTCAGCAGCGAAAAGTCCAGCACCGGCGATCCGGTTTTCCGCGCATGCACGACGTAGAGCGTCATCGAGATCGCGCCGCCCGCGACCAGCGCGAGCACGGTGCTCCAGGGCAGCAGATTGAGGCCGGCGACCGACAGGCCGAAGGCGATGCCGGCAAGCCCGATGCCCGCGAGCATCATGCCCTTGAGATCGAACGGCTCCTGGGCCTCGCTCTTGATGGGATCGATGTAGCGCAGCGCCATGAAGATGCCGAGCAGACCGATCGGCAGGTTGATCAGGAAAATCCAGTGCCACGACGCATAGGTGGTGATGAAACCGCCGAGCGGCGGGCCGACCACGGGACCGATCAGTGCAGGTACGGTGACCCAGGCCATGGCGTTGACGAGCTCGCTCTTGTCGATCGAGCGCAGCAGCACGAGCCGTCCGACCGGCGTCATCATGGCGCCGCCCATGCCCTGAAGGATACGCGCGAACACGAAGTCGGCTACCGAGCCCGACAGCGCGCAGCCGACCGAGCCGACCATGAAGACTCCGACGGCAATCGCAAACACCAGCCGGGCGCCAAACCGGTCGGCAGTCCAGCCGCTCGCGGGGATGAAGACCGCCAGCGAGAGCAAATAGGAGGTGATCGCGAGCTTCAGCGTCAGCGGGCTGGTGCCGATGTCGGCAGCGATCGCGGGCAGGGAGGTCGCGATCACCGTCGAGTCCATGTTTTCCATGAACAGGGCGGTCGCCACGATCAGCGGGATCACGCGTTGCTTGTTGACCGACATCACCGATATTTAATGGAAATCAGAAGGAAGAGGCGAGCAATGCGGCTTAACACCGTCGCGGCCCCGAGACCATTGCGGAACCGCGCATAGCACCTAAATCCTGCGTGACGGTGCGACCCCGACTGTGTGTCCAGGGTGGCACCGGGTGCCGGAGATCCCGCGAATGATCTACATCCTTGCCGCGCTTCTGCCGCCGATCGGGCTGCTCCTGAACGGGCAACCATTCTCGGCGATCTTCAACCTCGTCCTGTGCGTGGTTTGCGTGATTTTCGGCCTGATTTTTCACATTTTGCTGCTGGTCCCGTCGGCGCATGCGATCATCGCGGTGCACATGAAGCGGGAGGACCGGCGGCATCGGGAGGTCGTGGACGCGATCCGCCAGCACGGCCCGCCGCCGGGTTATCGGCGCTAAAGACGCAAAAAAGCCTGTGCATGGCTGGCAATCGGGCCGAATTGCTTTGATTCGTCACCCGGCCGTGCTATCGACCGGCGTCAACCCCACCGATGGGCTCCGATTCGACGGTGCTGCCGCAAGGTACGCCGAGGGCGGCGCTCATCCATAAGCATTTGCGGCACGGCCGCAGGAAGGAGTTGGCAGATGGCCACGGTGCAACTTCAAGGCATCCGCGAAGCCTTTACGTTCGACGACGTGCTGTTGAAGCCGGGCCTCTCGGACGTGCTTCCATCCGAGGTCGACATCCGCTCCCGCGTCACCCGCGCCATTCCGCTCAACATCCCGATCATGGCTTCCGCCATGGATACGGTCACCGAGGCCCGCATGGCGATCGCCATGGCGCAGGCCGGCGGCCTCGGCGTCATCCACCGCAATTTCGATCCCGAAGGGCAGGCCGCCCAGGTGCGGCAGGTCAAGCGATACGAGTCGGGCATGGTGGTGAACCCGCTCACCATCAGCCCCGATGCCACGCTGGACGACGCGCTCAAGCTGATGAGCGATCACGGCATCTCCGGCATTCCCGTCGTCACCGGCGCGGGCAAGACCACGCCGGGCAAGCTGGTCGGCATCCTCACCAATCGTGACGTGCGTTTTGCGACCGATCGCCGGCAAAAAGTCTCCGAGCTGATGACGCACGAAAATCTCGTCACTGTGCGCGAGAATGTCAGCCAGGACGAAGCGAGGCGGATGCTGCACAAGCATCGCATCGAAAAGCTGCTCGTCGTCGACGACCAGTATCGCTGCGTTGGCCTGATCACCGTGAAGGACATGGAGAAGGCGGTCGCCCATCCGCTCGCCTGCAAGGACGCGCAGGGCCGCCTGCGGGTCGCCGCCGCCACCACCGTCGGCGATACCGGCTTCGAGCGTACCGAGCGTCTGATCGACGCCGGCGTCGATCTCGTCGTCGTCGACACCGCGCACGGCCATTCCCGTCACGTGCTCCACGCCGTCAACCGCATCAAGCGCCTGTCCAACTCGGTTCAGGTCGTCGCCGGTAACGTTGCGACCGAAGACGGTGCGCAGGCGCTGATCGATGCGGGCGCGGACTGCATCAAGGTCGGCATCGGCCCGGGCTCGATCTGCACCACGCGGATCGTCGCCGGCGTCGGCGTGCCGCAGCTCACCGCGATCATGGATGTGGTGGAAGCGGCGAAGAAGGCGGACATTCCCGTGATCGCCGACGGTGGCATCAAGTTCTCCGGCGACCTCGCCAAGGCGTTGGCGGCCGGTGCCGACATTGCCATGGTCGGCTCGCTGCTTGCCGGCACTGATGAAACGCCAGGCGAAGTCTTCCTGTGGCAGGGCCGCTCCTACAAGGCCTATCGTGGCATGGGCTCGGTTGGCGCGATGGCGCGCGGTTCGGCCGACCGCTACTTCCAGCAGGACATCAAGGACACGCTCAAACTCGTGCCTGAAGGCATCGAGGGCCAGGTGCCGTACAAGGGTCCGGTCGGCAACGTCATGCATCAGCTCGCCGGCGGCCTACGTGCCGCGATGGGTTATGTCGGCGCGCGCGACATCAACGAGCTGCATGCCAAGGCGCGTTTCGTCCGCATCACCGGCGCGGGCCTGCGCGAAAGCCACGTCCACGACGTGACCATCACGCGCGAAGCCCCGAACTATCCGGGCGGGGGCTAGCTCGCTCTCGTGCCCCGGACAAAGCGCAGCGTCTCTTCGACGATGCGTTGCAGAGCCGGGGCCCATCTTTCCGCTTGGTCGCTCGTGGCCATCTGGGTCCCGGCTCTGCGCAGCAGCGCAAGAGCGCTGCAGCGCGTCCGGGACACGAGAGAAGCGAAGGGGCAGCGCAACCGTGCTCTACTCCTTTTGTGTTGACGTGCCTCGCTTGCTCCGCTTCCGTTCGCGTCGAAAGACAATCAGGAGGAAGCCATCATGTCCCAAGGCAAACGCATCGTTCTCGCCGCGCGTCCCGTTGGCGAGCCCAAGCCGTCCGATTTCCGCATCGAGGAATTCGCAGTCCCAACGCCAGGCGCGGGCGAGGTGCTGTTGCGGACGATCTGGCTGTCGCTCGATCCCTATATGCGCGGGCGCATGAGCGAAGGCCCGTCCTATGCCGCGCCGGTGCCGATCGGCGGCGTGATGGAGGGCGAGACGGTCAGCGAGGTCATGGCCTCCAACAATGCCGATTTTTCCAAGGGCGACATCGTGCGCACGCGCGCGGGCTGGCTCACGCATGCGGTCTCGAACGGCAAGGGACTGATCAAGGTGGATCCGAAGCTGGCGCCGATCTCGACCTCGATCGGCGTGCTCGGCATGCCCGGCATGACGGCCTACACAGGCTTGCTTGATATCGGCAAGCCGCAAGCCGGCGAGACCGTCGTCGTGGCCGGTGCCTCGGGCGCGGTGGGTTCGGCCGTCGGCCAGATCGCGAAGATCAAGGGTGCGCGAGCGGTCGGCATCGCAGGCGGCAAGGACAAGTGCGATTACGTGGTCAAAGAGCTCGGCTTCGATGCCTGCATCGATCACCGCGATCCCGATCTCGCAGCCAAGCTGAAGGACGCCTGCCCGAAGGGGATCGACGTCTATTTCGAGAATGTCGGCGGCGCGGTGTTCGAGGCGGTCTTCCCGCAACTCAATGCCTTCGCGCGCGTGCCGGTCTGCGGCCTGATCGCGCATTACAACGACACCGAGGCCAAGCCGCCGAAATGGGCAGGCAGCATGATGCGTGCGATCCTGACCAAGCGGCTGACCTTCCGCGGCTTCATCGTCAGTGACTTCGCCGCTCGCCACGGCGACTTCCTGCGCGACATGTCCGCTTGGGTGCGCGAGGGCAAGGTCAAGTACAAGGAGTTCGTCACGGAGGGCTTGGACAGCGCGCCCGGCGCTTTCATGGGCCTCCTGAAGGGCGCCAATTTCGGCAAGCAACTCGTCCGGGTCGGGCCGGACAACGCCTGATGCGCCAATTGCCGGCCCCTTCGGGGGTCGGCAATGGTTAATAAAGAGTCGCCGATCGGCAACACCGGCCCGTAAAAGCCGAGGGTATGACCCTCCGTTCATTGACGGGCCGGGGAAGGCATTGAATCATCGCGCATATTTTAGGTGTGATGATGTTAGAGATTGGTATTTTCAGCGTAATTCTGCTGGCCGCCGGCTATTGGGCGACCATGTTCATCATGGGCCGTCACGACGACGTGCTGCACGGCAAGTTCGTTCACAGCGACGATGAGCCCGAAAGCACGGCAGCCGCAGCGCCGGCTTCGTCGCCATTTCCAGCCCGGCCGGTCTTCCCCAAGCGCCCCGCACCGCGGGTGGCCGCGAGCGCAAAGCCCGTGAACAGCGACGCCCTGCAATCGCTCCTGGCCGCGATCCAGCAGGATCTGAGGGACGTCGCGTAAGCGTTAGACGCTCCCGCGTTCGACCAAGGACAGCTCGACCGCGCGTCGCGGCTCGGCGCTCGGCGCGCCGGACAGGCGGGCCAGCAAGAGCTCGCCTGCGATGCGGCCGATCGCGGCGGCATCGAAGGTGATGGTGGTGAGGCCAGGCGTGATCTGGTCCGCCACGTCGTTGTCGCCGAAGCCGAGCACAGCGAGATCGCGGGGCACCGTCAGGCCGCGCGATCGCGCCTCGATCAGCGCACCGGTCGCCAGCAGATCGTTGGCACAAAACACGGCGTCAACGCTCACGCTGCTGTCGAGCAGGGTGGTGAAGGCAGCGCGGCCATCGACCAGGCCCGTGATCTCACCGAGGCTGATCTCCTGGACGATTTCGAGGCCCAGCCTCGCTGCCGCCGCGCGAAACCCGTCGCGGCGGAGCGCACCGCGGCCGCCGCTGCGTCCGATGAAGGCGACGCGGCGATGACCGGCGTCCGCCAGTCGCCGTGCCGCCATAGCGCCGGCATCGGTGTTGGAGAGGCCAACCAGCATGTCAATGGGATCGCGCGGAAACGCCCAGGTCTCGATCACGGGGATGCCGAGCTCGGCGAGCGCCGCGCGGTTCTCCTGAAGCTCGATCACGCCGGTGAACATCACCCCCGCGGGACGGATGCCGCGCAGCGACTGGATCATCGCGACTTCCTTGGCATAGGAGTAGGAGGTCTGGCCGACAAGCACCTCAAAACCCTCCGGCTCCAGCGTGCCCGCGAAGCTGCGCACGGCGAGCCCGAACTGCTGGCTCAGGATGTTGGAGACGAAGGCGACCACCACGTTCGACCGGCCCGAGCGCAGCGCGCGGGCATGCGGGTTCGACGCATATCCGGTCGCCTCGATCACCTCGAGAATGCGCTCGCGCGTCTCGCGATTGACCTTCTCGGGATGACGCAGCACCCGCGATACCGTGATCGGCGCGACACCTGCGCGCTCCGCCACCTCCTCGATGCGCGGCGGCCGTCCACCCGCAGCGCCGCGGCCGGGCGGCGCCGGAATGCGCAGTACGTCATCGTAGGTCGCCGTTGCCGGAGCGGTCATCGAACCCCTAGGGTGGTTGAAGCAAGTGTCGTCGCCAAAGCTCAGCGCGCCAGCACCTCCTCGCGTGTGAGGGCGCGGCCGACCTGGACCAGGCAATCACCGCTCTGGCTGTCGGTGTGCAGGCGCTGCGAGATCACGATGCCGTCGGCGGGGAAGCGCAGCACCTCTTCGGGCACTTCCGGTCGCTCGAAATCATGATACCAGCCGGCGATGTCGCCGGCCTTGACGCGTGCGCCGACCGAAACGGCCGGCTCGAACCAGCCGCGCCGCGTCGCGAACACCGCCTGCGCGTGGCTTTGCAGGGCCAGCAATTCGGTATCGCGCTCGACCGGCGCATGAGGTCCGAGTACCGGTGCCTGCACGATGCCCAGCGCCAGCAGCAGCCGGTCGACAGCGCGCGCGGTGAGCGCCATGGTCTGCGGCGTGACGGTGCCGCCACCGCCGAATTCGCCTGACAGCCCGATGGCGCCGGCGCGCGCCGCTGCCGCCATCGAGGTCGGTGCGGCGGCGCCATTCTCGGCGACGAAGGCGAAGGGCATCCCTAACCCTTCCATCAGGCGAAGCGCGTGGCCGAACATTTCGGGTGGTCCCTGGCGCTCGATCAGCGCGCAGGGCACATGCGCCATGGAGGTGCCGCCGGAATGGATGTCGAAGACGACGTCGTGGCGCGGAAACAGCTCGTGCTCGAGGAAGTGGGCCAGGCGAAAGGTCGGCGTGCCGCCGGCATCGCCCGGAAAGGCGCGGTTGAGATTGCCCTCGTCGAGCGGCGAGCGCCGGCGCGCCGCCATCACGGCGGGCAGGTTGGCGAAGGGCAGAATTGTGATCTCACCCTTGATGGCGGCACGATCGAGCCGGCGATAGAGCCGCGTCAGCGTGATCTCGCCTTCATATTCGTCGCCATGATTACCGGCCATCAAAAGTAGCTTTGGGCCGGCGCCGTTCCTGATCCGGAAGATCGGGATCTTGAGCTGGAAGTAGGGGGAGCGATCGATCGAGAAGGGAATGCCGAGATGGCCGGACCATTTCTGGTCCTTCTCGAAATCGATCTCGTGAAAAAGTCCGGTATGCATGGATGGCCTCAGGGCCGTGCCGTCGCCGACGCCGGCCGAAGGTTGGAAGAAAGAGCGGTGCCTCTAGAGCAAGGCGACCGCGGTCATCTCGACGCGCAGGTCGGGATCGGCGAGGCGGGCTTCGACGCAGGCGCGCGCCGGCGGGTTGGCCGGATCGATCCAGGCGTCGTAGACCGAGTTCATGGTGTCGAAATCAATGATGTGTGGCAGGAAGACGTTGACCGCCACGAGCTTGGAGCGGTCGGAGCCGGCTTCCTTCAACAGCGCGTCGATCTTGGCGAGCACCTGCTGGGTCTGCGACACGATGCCTGCCTTGCGGTCATCGGCGACCTGGCCGGCGATGTGCACCAGGCCGCCGGCAGCGACGGCCTGGCTCATGCGCGAGCCGACGACGTAACGTTTGATCATCTGAAAATTCTCCTCGTGAAGATGTGCTCCCGCGCACGGCGCGGGAGCTTTGTCTGAATTACAGGGTCGGGAGCGTCTGCTCTTCCTTGAACCATTTGAGCTGCAGCGCGCCGAGCTTGCCGTTGAGCTTGTTGGTGAAGATGTCGGTGTTGATCCAGTTGAGCAGGTTCTGCTCGCCCTGGCGCACGCCGACATGGGCCGGCGACTGCCGGATCAGGAATTTCAGCTCGACCTCCTTGGTCGGGTTCTGCTCCTGCACCTTGATCGCGATCGCGCTGTTCTCGGCAAAGGTATCGGCTTGTCCGGCGAGGAAGGCGGCGATGGCAGCCGGCGTGTCCTCGAAACGGACCAGCTTCACCTTCGGCGCGTTGTCGGTGAGCCAGACGTCGAGCGTCGTGCCCTTGGCGACCGCAACGGTGCGCCCCTCCAGATTGTCCGGCTTCTTGCCTGTTGCCGCCGGAATGGACTTGGCGCCGTAGACGCCGAGATTCACTACCGCATAGGGCTGCGAGAACATCACCTGCTGCGCGCGTTCCGGCGTGGCGCCGAGACCGGCGATGAGGAGATCGATCTTGTCGGACAAGAGGCTCGGGATGCGCGCCGCGCCCGTCACCGGGACGAGCTCGAGCTTCACGCCCATGTCGGCAGCGATCAGCTTGGCGAGGTCGGCATCAAGCCCCGCGATCTCGCCCTTGTCGTCCTTGAAACCCCAGGGCGCGGCGTCGGTGAGGATGCCGACGCGGAGCTTGCCCGCGCCGAGCACGTCCTGAAGCTTGTCGGCCTTGGCGAGGCTTGTTGCGGCAAGGACGGCAAGCGCCGCTGCTGCGATCGTGAAGAGGGACTTCCGCTTTCTCATGACTCTCTCCTGGTGGCGGCACGATGGCCGGATTGGTGGGACGACGCTCATTTCGCCGATGCGATGAAGCTTGCGAGCTCTGACGTCTCGGGGTTTGCGAACAGCTTTGCCGGCGGGCCCTGTTCCCAGACGCGACCCTGATGCATGAAGACGATGCGGTCGGCGACGTTGCGGGCAAACCCCATCTCGTGGGTGACGAGGATCATCGTCATGCCCTGCTTGGCCATCGCCTCCATCACCTTCAGCACCTCGCCGACGAGCTCGGGATCGAGCGCCGAGGTGACCTCGTCGAACAGCATGAGGTGCGGGGCCATGGCGAGGCAGCGGGCGATCGCGACGCGCTGCTGCTGGCCGCCGGAGAGCTGCTCCGGCCAGGCATCGATCTTGTCGGCAAGACCGACCCGGGTGAGCACGTCAAGGGCCAACGCGCGGGCCTTCGATTTGTCGATGCGGCCGGTCAGGAGTGGTGCGAGCGTGATGTTGCGCTCGACCTTCAGATGCGGAAACAGGTTGAAGGCCTGGAACACGATGCCGACGTGCTGGCGGAATTTCTTGAGGTCGGGCATCCCGGCGTGGACCTTTTGCCCTTCGACGCGAATTTCGCCGGCATCGACGCTCTCCAGCGCATTGATGCAGCGGAGCAGCGTCGACTTGCCGGAGCCGGAGCGGCCGATGATCGTGACGATCTCGCCTTCCTCGACCTCGAGCGACACGCCCCTGAGCACGTCGACCCGACCGAACTTCTTGTGCACGTCGCGGATTTCAACGAGAGCCATCGAGGCGGGCCTCCAGGGAGCGGGACCAGAGCGTGAGCGGCAGGCACAGCGCGAAATAGATCGCGGCGACGAGCGCGTAGGTGAGGAGCGGCTGGAACGTCGCCGCGCTCACCACTTGCCCTGCGCGTGCGAGCTCGACGAAGCCGAGGATCGAGGCGAGCGAGGTGCCCTTGATGAGCTGCACCAGGAAGCCGACGGTCGGCGGCAGCGATAGTCGCAGCGCCTGCGGCGCGATGATGTGGCGGAATTGCTGCCAGAACGACAGGCCGAGGCACGCGCCCGCTTCCCATTGCGCCTGCTTCACCGCCTCGAGCCCGCCGCGCCAGATCTCGCCCAGGAAGGCGGCCGTGTAGAGCGTATAGGCGACGGTGACCGCAACGAGTGCGGGCACCTGGATGCCGAGGAACACCGGCATGCCGAAATAGAAGAAGAACAGCAGCCCGAGCAGCGGCACGCTCTGGATCACCTGGATGGCCGCGGCCATTGTCCAGCGTAGCCCGGCAAAACGGCTGATGCGGCCCATGGCAAGCCCGAGCGCCAGCGGCGCGCCGAAGGCGAGCGCGAGCACGACGAGCACGACGGTCCAGCGCAGCGCTGCAACGAGCGAAACGAGATCGATGAGGGAGAAGGATCGCATCGCTTTTCCCTCAGCGCCGCCGTGGCCAGCGGAAGGCGGCTGCGCCAACAAGCGCGAACAGCGCCTTGAACGACATCGCCATCGCGAAATAGACGATGCAGATCACCGCATAGACCTCGAAGCTGCGATAGGTGCGGCTCTCGATGAAGCCTGCGACGTGAAACAGCTCATCGGCAGCGACCTGCGAGGCGAGGGAGGTTCCGAGCAGCAGCAGCACGAACTGGCTGGTGATGGCAGGATACGCATTGCGCAGCGCCGGCGGCAGCACGATGTGGCGAAACACCTGCCAGCCGGAGAGGCCGAGGCAGTGGCCGGCCTCGACCTGGCTCTTCGGAATGGAATCGAGGCCTGCACGGATGATCTCGACCGAATAGGCGCCAAAATAGAGCGACAGCGCCACGGCGGCCGCCTCAAATGCCGGCAGCTTCAGGCCGAAGGTCGGCAACACGAAGAAGACGATGAAGATCTGGACCAGCGACGGCGTGTTCCGGAACAGCTCGATGTAACCGCGCACCAGCCAGCGCAGTGATTTCACGCGGCCCTTCAGCGCGACGGCGCCGGCAACGCCGATCAACAGCCCGAACAGCGCCGATATCACGGTCAGTTCGAGCGTGACGATCGCCCCGTCGATCAACTGGTTCTGATAGCGCCAGAGCGGAAGGAAGTTCATGTGCCGCTCAGCCGAACTGCGTGGTGAGCGCACGCGTGACGGTGCCGCCTGTATCGAGGCCATAGATCACGCGCCAGCGGTCGAGACAGGTGCAGGGATGCGAGATGCCGAGGGCGAGGATGTCGCCAACGGCGAGCGGGTTGTCTTCAGCGAGGGCGACGAAGGCGTGCTGGTCGTTGAGCCGGGTGACGGAGAGCCCCTCAGCAAGGCTTCGCTGCTCCACGCCATCGCGGTAGACGCGGAGCGCGCCCGGAAGGCCCTGATCGAAGGAGGTATCGCGCATCCCGAAGCCGCAGATCGCGAGGCCCGCCTCGGGGCGCGACAGCACCTCGGCCCAGAGTGTGAGGGCGGGGCGAAAACTTTCGGCCGCGGAGCGGCGCACGCCGTCGATGACGAGACCGCCGCGCCGGTCGATTTCCGCGAAGGCGCGTGAATAGATGCCGTGATCTCCGAAGAACAGCGCGCCGGAGCGCAGGACGATGCTCGCATTGCCGTCGCGCTGCGCGACCGGCACGAGCGCTGCTGCGACGACATCGAAATAAGCAGAGCCGCCGGCGCTGAGGATCAGCGACCGCGACGGAGCGGCGTTCCGTACCAGCGCAAAGGCTTCGATCGTGCGTGCCATCAGCCTCGCGATGGCTTGCGCGGTTTCCTCGGTGTCCGGCGTGGCGACTGCGCCTTCGTAGGTGGCAACGCCGCCGAGCGAGAGGCGCTTCGCAGCGAGCACCGCCGCGATCACAGCCTCGACCGCTGCCTGGTCGCGCGCGCCGGCGCGGCCCGCGCCGAGCTCGACCAGCACGGATATGTCGCTGCGGCCCGACAGATGCGCGGCTTCGGCTAGCGAAGCGACCGCAGCGGGCGAGTCCGCGAAGGCATGAAACTCAACGTCGGGATAAGCGCTCAGCAGCGCGCCGAGCCGCCGCCCGGCGGCAAGGCCGCCGATCTCGTTTGCGAGCAGCAGGCGCCGTTCGCCATGGGCGAGCAGCACGGCGGCCTGCTGGATGTTGGCGACCGTCGTGCCCCAGGCACCGCCATCGCGCAGCGAGCGGGCAAGCTCCGGCGACATCGGCGTCTTGGCGTGCGGGGCAACGGCAACGCCGGCGCCACTGCACCAGCGCAGGAAGAGGTCGCGGTTGGTGGCAAAGGCCGCATCATCCAGGGTGAGGGCGGGGAGTGCGAGGTCGCCGCGGGAGGGCCGCCAGCCCTGGCTTCCGATCTCCTCGGTGGCGAGGCCGTCGACCAGGGGGATGCCCCTCGTGGTCGCAGAAAGGCGCTGAGCGCCCCACCGGGAAAACGATTGCATTGTCACTCCGTCTCGCGGCGCTCAATCGCCGGTGACGACGATATGACGGAAATGACAACGTTGTCATCAGGAGTTTTCAGTCATCGCGTTACGAAGGTGAGGCATTGCGGTATCAAAGTAGGGATAGGCGCCTAAGAATGAGGCTGACCCATCTGCGCCAGCAATTCCTCGATGTCGACATCGACCTGCCCGGCGGCCCTGACGTGCCGGACCTCAAAGCTGTCGGGCTGGAAGCGGTATTCGACGAGACCGGTCTCCTTGGTCCCGATCCGCACCTGACGCGTATCGCTGGAGATGACGAAGCCGGCAGAGGGCGCCCAGACATGCCTTGTGTGACCATAGGTGAAATCGCGCCGCTGATGGACGTGGCCGCTCGCGACGAGGCGGACGTCAGCGCGCGCCATCATTTCGATCAGGCGCTGCCGCGCTGGCTGGGGCACGTAGCGGATCGCGGTGTCGACGGTTTCAGGATCATCGGGCCTGTTCAGGAACAGCGGCTTGTGCACAAACAGCGCGATCGGCTTGCCGTTTGCGCGCGACAATTGCGAGGCGAGCCAGTCGAACTGCTCTACCTCGAACCCAAGTCCCGAATTCATCACGAGCGAGTTGAGGCCGATAAAACACCAGCCTGCCGCCTCGAACTGCCAATGGTCGTGGCCGAAGACGGCGCGGAATTGCCGGCGGTGCGCTTCGTCTACCGGAGGCGCGGGTGCGGGCCCGACCGCGGTCGGGTTGTCGCCGATGTCGTGATTGCCCGGCAGATAGCGGCACGCCACGGGCAGGGCGTCGTGCAGGGTCTTTGCGAACTCCATGTCGTCGCGGCTGGTCGGTCCGTCGAAGGAGACGTCGCCGGTGTTGATGACGAGATCAGGCCGTGCGGCGTCGATGTGCTCGGCGACGCGATGGAAGTTCGCGATGAGGCCCGGGAAGCGGCGGCCGAGATGCGTGTCTGAGATCTGCGTCAGGCGGAATTCGGACATGGCGCCATTTTAGCTTCGACAGACGTCGGAACCATGACGGTCACATTCGCGGGTTGCGCAGGAGGAAAAGGCCAAAATCGCTTCAACTACCGATAGTTGGGCGCAGATGCGGGAACGGCGGTTCAAGTCGTTGATTGTCAGGGCCAGCGGTGGCGGCTAATGACGGTCTCGCCCACCGCATCAAGCGGAAGGATTCCGATGTCCGTACAAATGGTTTTGCTGCCGGTCTTCGCTCAGGTCGCGCTGACTTTCGCGCTCCTGATCTGGATGGCGCTGGCGCGGCGCGAGACACTGGTCTCCGGGGAGACCAAGATCCGCGACATCGCGCTCGGCGAGCCGAACTGGCCGAAGCGCGCCACGCAGATCGCCAATCGCTTTGCCAACCAGTTCGAACTGCCGGTGCTGTTCTACGTGCTGATCGCGCTGGCGCTGCCGCTGCGCCATGCCGATCTGTTCATCGTGCTGATGTCCTGGGTGTTCGTGGTGGTGCGGTTCGCCCATGCCGGCGTCTTCGTCAACTCGAACGATCTCGGCCGGCGCTCGACCGTCTGGCTCGCCGGCATGCTTGTGCTGCTCGCGATGTGGATCTACTTCGCGCTGAAGATTCTGTTGCTGATCTGATTTCAGATCTGATTTGAAAGATTCAAATGACCCCTGCTGCCCGGCTGTCCGCGGCCATCGAACTGATCGACACCATCGAGAAAGACCGCGTGCCCGCGGCGAAGGCGCTGAAGGAGTGGGGCACCGCGCATCGCTTCGCCGGCTCCGGCGACCGCGCGGCGATCGCCGGCCTCGTCTGGGACGTGCTGCGCCGCTACGCCTCCAGCGCGTATCTCATGGATTCCGACACCTCGCGCGCCCGCGTGATCGGCATGCTGCGCCTGGAGCGCGACATGGACACGCCGACCATGGCCGCGATGTTCGACGGCAACCGCTACGCGCCGGAGCCGTTGAGCGACGCCGAGCAGGCTGCGCTGGCATCGCGTTCCCTCGAGGACGCACCGGCTGCGGTTGCCGGCGACTATCCCGACTGGCTCGATCCGTACCTTGCCAAAGTCTTTGGTGAGGATCGGGCAGCGGAAGCGACTGCGATGGCAAGCCGCGCGCCGCTGGATCTGCGCGTCAACACGCTGAAAGGCAGTCGTGACAAGGTTCTCGGCCGATTATTTCATCTGAAGGCGCAGCCGACGCCGTGGTCGCCGAACGGGCTGCGCATCGAGCTTGGCGCCGACGCGCGCAATCCCGGCATCCAGTCGGAAGAGGATTTCATCAAGGGCGCCATTGAAGTGCAGGATGAAGGCTCGCAGCTTGCGGCCATGTTCACGGCCGCAAAGCCCGGCGAGCAGGTGATCGATCTGTGCGCCGGCGCCGGCGGCAAGACGCTGGCGCTGGCGGCCCTCATGCAGGGCAAGGGTCGCCTGATCGCGACCGACCGCGACAAGCGCCAGCTCGCCCCGATCCATGAGCGGCTGTCGCGCGCCGGCGTCCACAACGCGGAGATCCGCACGCCCAAGGGCGAGGCCGATCCGCTCGCCGACATCCGCAGCACCGCGGACCTCGTCGTGATCGACGCCCCCTGTACGGGAACCGGGACCTGGCGCCGCAACCCCGACGCCAAATGGCGCATGCGCCCGGGCGCCCTGGAGATCCGGCTGAGGGACCAGGCCGAGGTACTCGCGCGCGCCGTGCCGCTGGTGAAGCCGGGCGGCCGCATCGCCTACATCACCTGTTCGGTGCTGGCGGAGGAGAACGGTGAGCAGGTGAGGGCGTTCGTGGCGCGACATCCGGAATTCTCGGTCGTGCCGAGTGAGCAGACCGCCAGCGTGCTCTGGGACAAGGCGGAGGACTTTGCGCAGGCCGCGCTCAGGACGTCCGAGGGCTGGTTGTTGACGCCCAGGCGAACGGGCACGGACGGGTTCTTCGTTTCGGTGCTGAAGAAGGCTGCGTAACCACACTGCCGAAGGGCGAATCGCGAGCCGCATTTTCGACTGTCATCGCCCGACTTGATCGGGCGATCAGAGACAGCGACGGATACGGAGAAGCCGCGGCGTACTGGATTCCCCGCTTGCCGCCTACGCTGAAGCTTCGGCGAGCCAAGACCTCACGCCCCGGCGAAGCCATGGCGTAGCCGGGTCGCGGGGAATGACAGCGGTACGCGGCGCAGCGCCGCCGTTCCGCCAAAACAAAAGCCCCGCGCACCGAAGCTCGGTGGCGGGGCTTGATACCTCACGCTCTGCCAGTACGTCCGTGGTCAGAGCGCTGTGGCGCGTTGCGCGGGCGGACTAGCCGGCGCGGATGTTGTCAGCCGAAGACTTGCCGCTGCGGCGGTCTGCGACGATGTCGAACGACACCTTCTGGCCCTCGTTGAGGGTGCTGAGACCAGCGCGCTCGACCGCGCTGATGTGAACGAAAACGTCCTTCGCGCCGTCATCCGGCTGGATGAAACCGAAGCCCTTTTGATTGTTGAACCACTTCACGGTGCCCATAGCCATGGGAATATCCTTTGTTGATAGTACGCACGTGGACCGGTACGCACCGATGCGCCCAGATCCGGATTGGTCGATTTTGGAGAAATCTCTGAAACGTGCGCGCCCGTCAAAAACGAGGCGAAGCGGCCCAGTCGTTCGGCCAAGTATCGATCGTGCAAATATAGCGAAATAATGGGGCTACTTCAAGGCGGCACACGTGGGTCGCGAATCGTATGACTTTTCTATTTCGCGCTGCGCGGCCGGGTCTTACGGCGTCGCCGGCCTCCGTCAATCCACGATGAAGAGCGTCGCGCCCGTCACCGTCGATGAGCGGTGCGCAGCATCGCCGAAGTCCGAGACCTGGTAGCTCATTCCCGGCGTCAGCTTGAAGCTGCGCCCGTCGCGCAGCTCGGTGTCGAGCTCGCCCTGGAGCACATAGAGCACGTGGCCGCGGTCGCACCAGTGGTCGGCGAGGTAGCCCGGCGAATACTCCACCATCCGTACCCGGAGATCGCCGATGTTCAGCGTCCGCCATCTGGCCTCGCCGGTCTCTCCCGGATGGATCGTCGCCTCGACCTTGCTCCAGTCGGTGACGGTGAAGGGCGAAGTGGGGAGTTTCATTGGGTGGTCCTGTCGTTGCGTTCATACGGTGCTGCACAGCGCGAGCTCAGGTCCCACCGTCATTCCGGGGCGCCCGAAGGGCGAGCCCGGAATCTCGAGATTCCGGGCTCGGTGCTTCGCACCGCCCCGGAATGACCTGCTCTTCTAGTGCTCCAAATGATTCGCCGAGCCCTGCACGATACGTCCTTCGGCGTTCACCCGCAGGTACTCGCAAATCTTCTTTCCGCGCTCGTTCTGATAAAACACCACGGCGCTGTCCGGGCTGACGAATACATCGATCAGCGTGAAGTGCAGGTCCGGCAAAAGCGCCAGCGCCTTGCCCCAATAGGCGCGCAGGCTCGCCTTGCCGTGCAGAGTTCCGCTTGCGTCGATGCCGAGCGCCTGGATGCGGTCCGAGGTCATCCCGGCTGCATCGTCATAGAGCGCGAGCACGCGTTCGAGATCGCGCGAATTCCAGGCCTCGATCCATGTCCGCCCCAGGGCGGCAAGCTCCGAGGGTTGATGGTGATGTGGCATCGCGTCCTCCCTGATCTGTCCCTGTCTGGAGGGGTACAAATTTATTAGGTCAATAGTGCTTACCTATATCGCTCCTGTCCATGCCCAAAGAAGAATGTGGGCGCGCATCCGCGCGCGGTTGCGGGCAGGCACGGCGTCGCGTATTTGCTTGCCATGACAGCAGCACAGCACGACCGCTCCCCGTCGTCGCCCCATGTGGCCTCGGCGCACGACAAGATTCTCATCGTCGACTTCGGCAGCCAGGTGACGCAGCTCATCGCGCGTCGCGTTCGCGAGGACGGCGTCTATTGCGAGATCGTTCCGTTCAACAAGGCCGAAGAGGCCTTCAAGGAGATGAAGCCGAAGGCGGTGATTCTCTCCGGCGGACCGGAATCGGTGCATGAGGAGGGATCGCCCCGCGCCCCGCAACTGATCTTCGCCTCCGGCGTGCCGGTGATGGGCATCTGCTACGGCCAGATGACCATGGCGGCCCAGTTAGGAGGCGAGGTCGAGGGCGGCCACCACCGCGAGTTCGGCCGCGCCGATGTCGAGGTGAGGGCCGAGAGCAAGCTGTTCGAGGACACCTGGAAGCTCGGCGGCAAGCACCAGGTCTGGATGAGCCATGGCGACCGCATCACCAGGATGCCGCCGGGATTTACGGTTGCAGGCACCTCGCCGAATGCGCCGTTCGCCATCATCCAGGACGAGACGCGCAAATATTACGGCCTGATGTTCCATCCCGAGGTGGTGCACACGCCCGATGGCGCCAAGCTGATCCGCAACTTCGTCCGCAAGATCGCAGGGCTTAGCGGCGACTGGACCATGCGCGCCTTCCGCGAGGAGGCGATCCAGAAGATCCGCAACCAGGTCGGCAAGGGCAGGGTGATCTGCGGCCTCTCCGGCGGCGTCGATTCGGCGGTGGCCGCGGTGCTGATCCACGAGGCGATCGGCGACCAGCTCACCTGCGTGTTCGTCGATCATGGTCTGCTCCGTCTCGATGAGGCCAAGACGGTGGTCGACCTGTTCCGCCACCACTACAACATCCCGCTCGTGCACGTGGACGCGTCAAAACAGTTCCTCGGCGAGCTCGAAGGCGTCACCGATCCGGAGGTGAAGCGCAAGACCATCGGCCGTCTCTTCATCGACGTGTTCGACACCGAGGCCAAGAAGATCGGCGGCGCCGATTTCCTCGCGCAAGGCACGCTCTACCCCGACGTGATCGAGAGCGTCTCCTTCACCGGCGGCCCCTCGGTGACGATCAAGTCGCACCACAATGTCGGCGGCCTGCCCGAGCGCATGAACATGAAGCTCGTCGAGCCGCTGCGCGAGCTCTTCAAGGACGAGGTGCGCGAGTTAGGGCGCGAGCTCGGTCTGCCCGAAATCTTCGTCGGCCGCCACCCGTTCCCGGGCCCGGGCCTCGCCATCCGCTGCCCCGGCGACATCACGCGCGACAAGCTCGACATCCTGCGCAAGGCCGATGCCGTCTACATCGACCAGATCCGCAAGCACGGTCTCTACGACGAGATCTGGCAGGCCTTTGCCGTGCTGCTCCCCGTGAAGACCGTCGGCGTCATGGGCGACGGCCGCACCTACGATTACGTCGTCGGCCTTCGCGCGGTGACCTCCACCGACGGCATGACCGCGGACTTCTACCAGTTCGACATGAAATTCCTGGGCGAGACCGCCACGCGCATCATCAACGAGGTGAAGGGCGTGAACCGGGTGGTGTACGACGTGACGAGCAAGCCGCCTGGGACGATCGAGTGGGAGTAGTGAGGCTGGGTGCAATGGCGCAGCCTAGCGTAGGTTTGGTGAGGCTGTTCCGATTTACGTTCATTTCAGCAACTGACCAAGGTTGTGGCCGAGCTTAATCCAGCCGATGTCGGCATTCCACCTCCCTTCCACTGACAGAGTATTCAGGCGCACAACAGCGTACAGAATGGCTGGACGTTGTGAGGCAAGGGAGCGGCAGCGAACTGGTCCACTGGAGCGAGATGCATCGCGACCAATGGCCGTAATCGCTCAACGGGGCTCCTCCAAACTGCGAAATCTAAGTGATTGTTTTGAATCAACTTCTTAAGCGGAGTGGGGAGGGGGCTCGTTTGTAGCTACGGTGACAAGCTACGGATGACATCAACTCCCGCAGATCCTGGGGCAAAGCGGACATCCGCCCGCAATCCTATGTCGCAGAAGGGCCAGAAGCCGACCTCACTTCTGCTCTTGAAACCACGGGCGGTTTATCGAGCGGGCCGGTCGCGGATTTGTGGTGCCTAGCTTGAATGTTTCGGGTCGTAGTTTTCCCGGAAGTGCTCAACGGCACCGTCAATTTGAACCCAGTCATGTTTCGAATGCTCAAAAACCGAAATGGCAGGGGCTGGGTATTTTGGATTTGCCATCGCGCCGACTGCAACGCCGATCATCGAAGGTAAACTAGTGACTGTCCAATAGACCGTTGACCCGCACTGTGGACAAAAATAGTTATGCATTTCCCCGCCGCTTGCGGCGGCGTGCGCGAACTCTTTTGAGGCTCCCGAGATTGCGACAACCTTAGCGGGGTAATAGGCGCCTACGCCGAACGGCGCGCCGGTTCGGCGTTGGCAGTCGATGCAGTGACAGGCAACGACTACCTTGGATGGTTCTTCTGGAAGCGATAGCGTGAGCGAACCGCAGTTGCACCTTGCATAACGCATAGAAGAGGTCCTCATGTCACTGCGGCTTTGTGGCCGATGGTCGCGTCGGCGCGGGCAAAGGCGTCGGCGGCACGTCGAGGCCGAGCTCCTTCGCCACGATCAGGTTAACCAGGAGGTCGAACTTCGTCGGCTGCTCGACCGGAAGATCGGCGGGCTTCGCCCCTACAAAAAATCTTGTCGATTAAGTCGCCGGCGCGCCGCCGAAGTCGATGAAGGCCACCGTGCCGACGCGGGTCGAGCATTCGATTCCTATTTTTCGTAG